>DASPOV010000261.1:0-3348 GCA_035625815.1 Methyloceanibacter sp. | reverse complement strand
ATCGGTCGGATCGAGAATGCTGCCAGCCTCAGTCGACATTGCCCCTTCTTCCCCCAGTTCCACAGTTCCTACGAGCCTGTCTCCCTGACAACGCATGACCACGGTGAGCGTTCCGGGCTTGCTGGCGATGCGCCCGACCCTGAGCTAGTCCGGTTTGCAAACATAGCCCATCACGGAGGCCATCATGAAGAAGTTCCTTCTCGCCACTGCTTTGCTCACTGTTCTTTCGACGCCTGTGGAGCGCTAAATACGTTCAACGTCGCTGTTCCATCCATCTCTTGGGAACTCAGGACCGTGTTCGAAGTCGAGGGCGCCTAACGGAAGGGCAAGTTAGCGGCGGGCGCCCGAGGCATGACGTTCAATCCGCCGTCATTGAGCGCGGCCCGACGGTCACGATTAGATTGCCGCCACGGCGCGCTCATCGAGCGCGACCGCCTTGACGAATGCGAACACGCGGTCGCCACGGCGAAGCCTAAGCTCGTCGACGGCCTTACGCGTCGCCAGTACGAAGAGATGGCCGTGCCCATCGAGGTCGACCGAGACGCCGCCGAGCGGACCGTCATCGGTTTCTATGTCGGCTATCGTACCGGCAAGCATGGTCCGGACGCTGAGGTTCGTCGCTGGATTTTTAGACAGCGTGATGTTGGTTGACTTGATGACGACCCGTGTCTCGCGGCCGACGGGCCCGGCCCGGCCAGTAAGCCAGATCGTTCCGGCGGGATGCGAAATCTGAGTGAGGCCATATTCCGGGTCGATCGCGGCAATCCGGCCGGTGATCACCGAAGACTGGGCGAAGGGACTCACGCCGGTATGACTCAAGCCCGGCCCGAAGACGCTGTCGACGGTGCCAGCTGTCGCTACATGGCCATTGTCCAGCAACACGACGCGGGACGCGAGCCGCGCCACCTCCTCAATGGCATGAGACACGTACACAATCGGGATGCGCATGTCGTCACGAAGCGACTCGATCAAGGGCAGGATCTCGAGCTTACGCTCAGTGTCGAGTGAGGCGAGAGGCTCGTCCATTAACAGAATCGCCGGCGAGGCGAGGAGCGCACGGCCCATAGCCACTCGTTGCTTCTCGCCGCCCGACAGGTGCGCCGGCTTGCGCTCGAGCAGATGCTCGAGTCCGAGCGTCTCCACAACTGGCTCGAAGGGAACGGTCCGCGCCGTCTTTGGCGCAAACCAACGCCCGAACAGAAGATTCTTCCTGACGTTGAGATGCGGGAAAAGCTGAGCATCCTGAAACACGAGACCGACCCGGCGCCGGTAGGTGGGAATGAATATTGAAGCCTTGGTGTCCACCAGGGTTCGACCATCGAGCACGATCGAGCCGCGATCCGGACGAGCGAGGCCCGCGATCAGATTGATCGTCATCGATTTGCCCGAGCCCGATCGGCCGAACAAGGCAGTGATGCTTGCATCGTTCTCGAAAGCAATATCTAGATTGAAGGCGCCGAGTTTTAGCGCAACGTCCACCCGGATCATGCGAAACCAGCCATGCGCCAAATATAAATGGCTATATAAGCAAAGAAACAGCGCAGCGTGAAACCGAGCCCGAGCCGATCTAACGACAGCCAACCCCACGGCCTCGCTATGGGCGTGGGTCGGGGCTCTTCAGCCAATAGGCTTCAGCCGGCCTCAGGTCCGGGTCGAAATTTTCGCGGCACTCCGCGAGGGCACAGTCAACACGCGCTCGGCTAGCACCCCAAATAGGAGGCCGAGCGTGGCCCACATCACCGCCTGCATGGTCAAGGACGACATGCGGAACTTCCACAAGAGTTGCGCCGGGAAGTCTGGCGGCACTTCGTTGATGTCCGGAAGGATGAGTTGCGCAATGACGATGACGCCGATGAAGAGGCCAGCTGCCGCGAGAGTCCCGTTCAGCGCGCCGAGGCGTTCGCTCAGCCGCCGGCCCGCAGCAACGGCAAAGGTCAGCGCGCCGAGCGAGATTAGCAGCATCAGGAAGAACAGTCCGGTGCGGTACCCGATCGTGGCCCCATCGCCGACGGCTGGCGGACTTGCTGGATATTTCAGGCTTGGCACATAGTAGAGCGCCGCAAAGGCAGCGGCGGCAAGCATAAGCGCGAGCAGGCGCGGGCTGAAGTCTCCGACTCGGCCACAGACAAAAGCAAAGGCGAGCGCGTAGAGTCCGCCCATGGCCGTCCCATAAACAAGCACGGCGGTGAACAAGCCGGCCGTGCTCTGTACCTTCCGGCTGACCAGCCCTTCTTCATCTCCATGCCGGCGCGCTGAGACTGTTTCGCCCGCATCGGCGGTGGCCTGCGCGTGACTATGCTGAGAGGTGTCGGCTTGTGCGTGCTGCTGCTCGAAGGCGATGGCGCTGTCGATTTGAGGCTCGCCGAACACCTTGGCGACGCCAAAAGCAAGCAAGCCGGCAACCGCGCCCGCGATCATGCCGCGGATGAGCAGGTCTCTGACCATGATGTTCCCTCAGCGCTAATGGCAGGGGAAGCCGAGGAGATGGCGGCCGTCATGTACATATTCGTGCACATACATGCCGGGAACGATCGAAGTGGCCCCTTCCTCAATGCCCACGAAATAGATCAGCACGAGCAGCAGCACGGCGAAGATCAGCCAGGGAAGGATCTCGCAAACCGGAATGACAATCGGGGGAGAGGCTGTGGTAGTGACGGATTTCGCCATGACAATCTCCTTGGGATCGAGCGTCCCGCTTGAGTGCAACGCCTCACGAAGGGAGGTCTGACTTTCGGCGAACCTGCCCGCGGGGCGAGACGCCGATCACAGTGGCGCGACCGCGCCGGACTTGAACCGGCTTCTCCACTTCGCGATGACACTCACCGTAGGGGCAAGCAAGTCCCGGTGTCAATCGCGATAGGACCCAAGCCTCAGGTGGGCCGCGCCAGCCCGATTGTGCCAATGGTCATCAGGGACGCCCAGAGCGGCTCTTGGGCAAGGTGGCGATCGCGTTCGGGTTGATATTGCCCACCTATGGGCCAGTTTCAGTTTGTCCTTCGAAGGTAATCAAGGTGCTTTGCGATCGCACCTCGAACCAGCGCACGGCGGTGAGTTCCTCTATAACAACGCGCAGGAACTTGCGCGCTAATAACTACGGTTTGACACAGGCCTGATGGAGAGCGCGGCGGCGAGCCGCCGCCATGCATCCTCGCTGCCGGGCAACCCCAAGCGAAGCCGGTCCGAATGATAATCGAAACTGCGGACAAGGATGCCCGCCTCGCCAAGACGATTGAACAGGTCTCGTGCCTCAGTGCTCTCCACTAGGCGAAACAGCAATGTGCCGCCGATGATGGTCAAGCCCGCCTTGCGCAATATCCCATCGAGGCGCGCCACGTCATGGAAGAGCCG
>DASPOV010000260.1:0-7995 GCA_035625815.1 Methyloceanibacter sp. | reverse complement strand
GGCCAAAGCCGGCCAATCGAGATGTCCTTCTCCTTGCGCCATCAAGGTGAGGAGGCGTGTGGCGATATGACTGGTAAGGGGCATCTGAACTTTGAGCGCCTCTGCCCCAGCAAGTGCGAGGCAGATGTCTTATAACCGAGTTCAGCCTTGAAGCCAGCGGGGTGGTACCGCTCCTCACTCTCCTCGGATATCAATCCGCCATCTTTCTTATAGATGGGTGCGCCACAGCACGTCGTGCGCTCGCCACGACAACATAGAGCTTTACGGCTGTGTCGCTGCCTCCGGCCGGCACAACAGCGGCGCTGAGACGAAGCCTTGTCTCTTGGCCTGCCGGAGTCTTCGTCAGATCCGCACCCTTGTCGACGAGAGCGTCGGCTTTAGCGCAGGTGCGGTTGTAGACAATAAGCGCAAACCCGGCCTTGAGCAGATTGTTGGCCATGGCATTGCCCGTGGCGCTAAGGCCGATGAATCCGACCTGCGTGGTGGCCTCCGTTGCCTGAAGCTCCTGCAGCCAAGCCGCGTCAGGTCTCGATCAGGTCCTCCTGATCGAACTCATCGACGGGCTCTGGCTTCCGGCGCTGTTCGCGCTGAGCGCGCTCAGCCGGATCGCGGCCGATCTCGCTTTGCATATGGGCAAGGTCGATGAACTGGTCCGCCTGCCGGCGGAGCTCGTCGGCCACCATGGGCGGATTGGTGGCGAGCGTCGATACGACACTGACCCGTTTGCCCTTGTGCTGCAACGCCTCGACCAGCGAGCGGAAATCGCCGTCGCCGGAGAAGAGCACGATATGGTCCAGATGCTCCGACAGCTCCATGGCATCGACCGCAAGCTCGATGTCCATATTGCCCTTGATCTTGCGCCGGCCAGTCGCGTCGGTGAACTCCTTGGTGGGCTTCGTCACCATGGTGTAACCGTTATAGTCGAGCCAATCGATCAGCGGCCGGATCGAGGAGTACTCTTGCTCTTCGGCGAGCGCCGTATAGTAGAGCGCCCTGATAAGCTGCCCCTTAGTACCGAACAGCGCGAGCAGCCGTTTGTAATCTATGTCAAAGCCAAGAGACTTGGCGGCGGCGTACAGATTGGCGCCGTCGATGAAAAGCGCTACGCGCTCGGCCGGATAAAAATGCATTGTGAGTCCTATCTTTAACGGTATGGAAACAAGGGAACGAGCAGCCTCGCGCGAATTAACGGTTTTGGGCTGTCCAACAAACATAAGAGCGCAAGCGTGGAAGCGCAATCGCGGGCACGGGAAAGTCCTGCTAGGCCTTGGCGCAAATTGTCCCGGGCCATGGGGGACTCCGGCTAAGACCCTGCATCGGGCGCTCCGTGAACTCGAGCAGAGGGGGATCACGGTCGAGGTCATCTCGGATCTCTTTGAGACGGCTGCCATGGGGGCCGCACGCCAGCCGCCTTATGTCAATCAGGTGGCGCTCCTCACCACGAGCCTGCCCGCGCCAGCCCTGTTGCGGTTATTAAAACAGATCGAAGCGAGGGGCGGCCGGCGCGCCGGCCGACCCTGGGGAATGCGGACGCTCGACCTCGATATCATCGATTATAAGGGACTGAAGATGAACTGGTCGCGGGGCAAAAAAGGCATGCCGCGCGAGCGCATTCGACCACTCGTTTTGCCGCATCCGCAGCTTGAGCAGAGACCGTTCGTGCTGAAGCCCCTCTTGGATATCGCACCCAATTGGTGCCATCCGGTGCTGAAACTAAGCGCGAGCGAGCTCTGGCGACGCCTGCCGAACAGGGGGCAAGGCAGTGTAATGAAACAGGCGCCATGAGGTGGCATCCCTTGCTTTGCCTTGCCAGGCCAGCACGAACCGCCTAAATAAGAGAAAACTTCCGCTCACTTACACAAGGATTCGCCGATGGCTCGGGTCACCGTCGAAGATTGCATCGACAAGGTTCCCAATCGTTTCGAGCTCGTATTACTAGCGGGCCACCGGGCGCGCACGATCTCTGCCGGCGCTCAAATGGCCGTGGACCGCGACAACGACAAGAACCCAGTCGTCGCCCTGCGCGAGATCGGGGACGACAAGATCGCTTGCGATGATCTTAGGGAAGACTTCATCCACTCCATGCAGAAATACGTGGAAGTGGATGAGCCTGAAGCAGAAGCCGTGCCTATGCTCTCGGCGGACACGAGAATGCCGATCCTCGGCCAGGACGATCAGTCGACCGACAATGCGATCGACAAGATGACTGAGGAGGAGCTATTGCGCAGGATGGCGAGTCAAGCGCCATCAGATGGCTCCAATGCGGGACCGCGCTCGCGCTGATCAAGTTTACGCCCATAGCATTGGGTCGTACCGTCACGCCTTCTTAAGGCATCGTCCCAGCGAAAGCCGGTGTCCAGTTTTTTTGGTCGCGCTTCGCGCGCTTGGGTCCGACTTCCGCCGGAATGACGGAGTTGCGCCATGACGACCCGCCAATACGAGCTGGTCGAGCGGGTGAAGAGCTATGAGCCCGACGCCGACGAGGCGCTGCTCAACCGCGCCTATGTATATGCCATGAAGGCCCATGGCAACCAGAAGCGAGCGTCAGGCGCGCCCTTCTTCTCCCATCCTCTCGAAGTTGCCGCGATCCTAGCCGAGATGCGGCTCGACGACGCCACCATCGCCACGGCGCTGCTCCACGACACAATCGAGGACACCGGCGCCACGCGTAACGAGATCGACGCGCTGTTCGGCGCTGAGATCGGCTCCCTCGTCGATGGCCTTACCAAGATCAAGAAGCTCGACCTCGTCACCAAGAAGGCCGAGCAAGCAGAGAACTTCCGGAAGCTCCTGCTTGCCATCTCCAGCGACATTCGCGTGCTTCTCGTTAAGTTCGCCGATCGGCTCCATAACATGCGCACGCTCGGGCATATGAAGCCCGCCAAGCGAAAGATCATCGCCGAAGAGACCATGGAGATCTATGCGCCGCTCGCCGGGCGCATGGGTATGCAGTGGTTGCGTGAGGAGCTCGAGAACCACGCGTTTCGCTGGCTCAATCCGGAAGGTTACGACGCAGTCGTCGATCGCCTCAAAATGCTGCGCGACCGCAATCAAGGCCTGATCGAGGAAATCGAGAACGCGCTCCACAAGAAGCTGGAAGAGGCCAAGGTTTCGGCGATCGTGGCCGGCCGCGAGAAGAAGCCCTACGCTATCTGGCGCAAGATGGAGCGGAAGCAGATTTCGCTTGAGCAGCTCTCGGACATCTATGCCTTCCGCATCGTGGTGGACGAGGTGATCGATTGCTATCGGGCACTCGCTGTGGTGCACACCACCTGGCACGCTGTGCCCGGCCGCTTCAAGGACTATATCTCGAGCCCGAAGCAGAACGATTATCAGTCGATCCACACCACCATTGTTGGCCCGCGCCACCAGCGCGCCGAGCTGCAGATTCGCACCGAACGCATGCATTCGGTCGCCGAATATGGCGTCGCGACACACGCGCTCTACAAGGATTCGGCTAACGGCACCGGACCACATAACGGCGCGCTGCCGAGCCATGAAAGCAACGCCTATCGCTGGCTGCGGCATCTCGTGGACATGCTCCTCGAAGGCGACAACCCCGAAGAGTTCCTCGAGCATACCAAGCTCGAGCTGTTCCAGGATCAGGTGTTCTGCTTCACCCCGAAAGGGAGCCTGATCGCACTACCGCGTGGCGCTAACCCTATCGACTTCGCCTATGCAGTGCACACCGACATCGGCAACACTTGCGTTGGCTGCAAGATCAATGGCCGGCCTATGCCGCTCGCCACTGAGCTCAGAAATGGTGACGAGGTGGAGATCATCTGCTCAGAGGTGCAGGCACCGCCATCAGCCTGGCAAAGCCTCGCGGTGACCGGCAAGGCGCGCTCGGCGATAAGACGGGCCACGCGCAATGCGGCGCGCGCCCAATATGGTAAGCTCGGCCGCGAAATTCTCGAGCGTGCCTTCAGCCGCCGCGGCAAGGCCTTCAGCGAAGAGGCCATCGACCAGGCGCTGGGGCGCCTCTCGCAGAAGACGACGGAAGACGTCGTTGCCGCCGTCGGCCGTGGTGAGCTCGCGTCGGCGGATGTGATCAAAGCCGCCTGGCCGGAAGAAACGCCGGGCGAGGTGCCGAAACGCCGGCGCAAGGTCAAGCGCACCGAAGAAGGCTGGTTCGGTCTTGGCAAGGTCATGGGCCTCAAATTCCGTTGGCCCGGCTCAAGTAGCGGACGGAGCCGTCCAGCGGACGCGAGCAGCATCCCGATCAGGGGCTTGCGCGGCGATCTCCCGGTGAGCTTTGCCGAGGACGGGGCGGTTCCCGGCGATCGCATCGTCGGCATTCTAACCGCCGGCCAAGGCATCACCATCTATCCAATTCATGCCGACGCGCTGAAGGCGTTCGACGAGGAGCCGGAGCGCTGGATCGACGTGACCTGGGACATCGATGAGGACAACCCGCAACGCTTCCCGGCAAAAATCGCCGTCACCGCGTTGAACGAGCCCGGCAGCCTCGCGCAAGTTGCTACCGTTATCGGCGAGGCCGACGGCAACATCGACAATATCAAGATTATGAAGCAGGTTCCAGACTACGCCGAGATGGTCATCGATCTCGAAGTGTGGGATCTAGCGCATTTGAACGAAATCCTCGTAGGCTTGCGCGCCAAGGACGTTGTCTCTTCCGCCGCGCGGGTCAGCGGATAGATCGGCAAGGAGGCGCCGGCGTCGCATGCTGGCCTTGAACCCCTGGCGAACTGACGAATTTCACTAGGTTGATGGGAAATTTTTGACCCAGCGAGCTATTCCTTCGAGCTGATGTTGGGCCCAAGAGGTGTTGATGCTGTTCAAGCGTCGTCAATCCGAGAGCCTGCGAGAGCGTGTGCGCGTCCATCTTTGGCCCCGTCGCAGCTGGAGCCGATCGAGCCGCTACGTCGTCTATCGCCTTCGGCGTCTCAGCGCCACGCCCCATGCCATCGCGCTCGGCTTCGGCGCCGGTGCGTTCGCCGCGGTCACGCCATTTATCGGCACGCACATGGTCATGGCGACGTTGCTTGCCTGGGCAGTCGGCGGAAGCATCGTTGCCGCGCTTCTCGGCACATTTCTCGGGAATCCAGTGACCTACCCCTTCATCTGGTACGCAAGTTACAAGGTCGGCCGCTTCCTGCTCGGCGGCGCGGCGACAAAAAAGAATATCGACCTTTCCCAGGGGCTCTTCCATTCCTCGTTCGAGCATCTGTGGCCGATCTTGAAGCCCATGTCGCTCGGCTGCCTGCCCCTGGGCATCGCTGTTGCGAGCGCTTGCTATTTCTTGGTCAGACCGATGGTGGAGGCCTATCAGCACCGGCGCCGACGAGAGCTTCATTTGCTGCGCCATCGCCGCGACGCGATCCGCGCGCCGGGAGCAGCGCCATGACCGAATGGCAAACCCCTCGGCCGCGAATCCGCCTCGGCATCAATATCGACCATGTCGCAACCTTGCGGAATGCCCGCGGCGGCCCTCATCCCGATCCATTGCGCGCGGCGGCCGTCGCGGTCGAGGCAGGTGCCGACAACATCACCGCGCATCTGCGTGAGGATCGACGGCACATCACCGACGACGACATTGCGAGGCTCGCCGCGAATTTGACGGTGCCGCTCAACATGGAAATGGCGGCGACGCCGGAAATGCTGGCGATTGCGCTCAAGACCAAACCGCACGCCGCTTGCCTCGTACCGGAGAAACGCACCGAGCGCACCACGGAAGGCGGGCTTGAAGTCGCCGGCCAACATAACCTACTCGCGCCCGTTGTCGCAGCGCTTGGAGACTCCGGCATTAGCGTTTCGCTATTCATTGCCGCCGAGATCCGCCAGATCGAAGCTGCGGCACGTCTCCGCGCGCCGGCGATCGAGATTCACGTTGGTCCCTGGTGCGAGGCGCTTGCCGAAGGCCATGTGCAAGAGGCTGAGGCAGAGTGGCGGCGCGTTCTTGAGGGTGCAAGGGCGGCGCACGATCTCGGCCTCGAGGTCCACGCCGGCCACGGCCTCAACTATGCGACGGCGGCAACCATCGCGGGCGTGCCGGAGATCGTGGAGCTTAATATCGGTCATTATCTCGTAGGCGAGGCGATCTTGGTCGGCCTTGGCGAGAGCGTGCGCCGCATGCGCGCTGCCATGGACGAGGGGCGGCCAGTCTTGCGGCAAAGCGACACGGCGCCGGCGAGCGGTGGGACATGATGATCCTTGGTCTCGGCAACGACATCATCGATATCAGGCGCGTTGAGCGGACTATGGAGCGTTATGGCGACCGCTTTCTCTCCCGCGTGTTCACTGACATCGAACGCCAGAAGTCCGATGGGCGCGCCGGGCGCGCCGCCTCCTATGCCAAGCGCTTTGCCGCCAAGGAGGCTTGCGCCAAGGCCTTGGGCACGGGTTTTCGGCAGGGGGTGTTCTGGCGCGACATGGGCGTCGTAAATTTGCCCTCTGGCAGGCCCACCCTGGAGCTGACCGGGGGCGCGGCACTGGCGCTTGCGAGTCTCACGCCGGAAGGTCACGCCGTCCGCATCGATCTCACCATCACCGATGACTTTCCCATGGCTCAGGCGATCGTCATCATCTCGGCCTTCCGCATCCTAACGCGCGATTGAGGCATTTGCCTCCCACATAGGGACGGGCTATAGGGGCGCCGACGGGTCCCTGTATAAATCAGCATGCAGAGGAGAGCTTCCGCATGAGCGTCGAGGCCGAAGAAACGCAAGAGAAGAGCGGGGTCAAAGATACCGTCCGCGTGGTCATACACGCGCTCATTCTTGCGCTTTTTGTGCGGGTGTTCCTGTTCCAGCCCTTCAACATTCCGTCGGGATCCATGATCCCCACGCTGCTCGTCGGCGACTATCTGTTCGTATCAAAATATAGCTACGGCTACAGCAGGTATTCCTTTCCGTTCGGGCCCAACCTATTCTCTGGGCGCATCTGGGCGAAGGAGCCGGAGCGCGGCGACGTGGTCGTGTTCAAGCTCCCGCGCGACAACGAGACCGACTATATCAAGCGCGTGATTGGCTTGCCCGGTGACAAGATCCAGATGATCCACGGCGTGCTGCACATCAACGGCGAGGCAGTGAAGAAGGAGCGCGTTAAAGATTTCATCATGCGCGACCCGTCAGGTGGCGAGCGCCACGTGAGCCGTTATATGGAGACGTTGCCGAATGGGGTGACCTATCCAGTGCTCGACCTCGTTAATGAGGGCATCGGCGACAACACTGATGTGTACAAGGTCCCCGAGGGTCATTTCTTCATGATGGGCGACAACCGGGACAATTCGACCGACAGCCGTTTCCTCTCCGAAGTAGGCTATGTGCCCTTCGAGAACCTGGTCGGACGTGCCCAGATCATCTTCTTCTCCATCGACGAGGATGCGAGCTTCTGGCAGATTTGGAAATGGCCGGCCGACGTGCGCTGGTCGCGCTTTCTGCAATTGGTACATTGAGCTTTGCCCAAGCGGCGCGATACAGCTCTCAAACAACTCTTCGAACGACTCGGCTATGCCTTCAACGATCACTCGCTGGTCGAGCTTGCGCTGACCCATGCGAGCGCACGGCCTTCGCTCAAGCCGAACGAGGATAATGAGCGGCTTGAGTTTCTGGGCGACCGGGTGCTGGGACTTACCGTTGCGGAGCTCCTGATTGCGAGCTTTCCGGAGGCGAGCGAAGGCCAGCTTGCCCGCCGCTTCAATCAACTCGTGCGCGCCGAGACCTGTGTCCAGGTCGCGCTAAGATTGGAGCTCGGCAAGTTGATTATAATGAGCGGTGGCGAGGCCGAGTGCGGCGGCCGCAGCAAAAAGACAATCCTCGCTAATGCCTGCGAGGCGGTGCTCGGCGCGATCTTCCTCGACGGCGACTATGAGGCGGTGCGGGATGTCGTCCATCGTCTTTGGGTCTCTGAGCTGCGCGGCCTGGATCTTGCCGTTCCGGACGCGAAGTCGATCCTTCAGGAATGGGCACAAGGCCGGCGCTTGCCGCTGCCGCGCTATATCGAGGTTGCCCGCGAAGGGCCCGATCACAAGCC
>DASPOV010000259.1:0-8824 GCA_035625815.1 Methyloceanibacter sp. | reverse complement strand
TGATCGACATGGGCGTCTGCTCTGCCGGCTTCAGCACCACGCAGTTGCCGGCGCCAATAGCAGGCGCGAGCTTCCACGATGCCATGAGGATCGGGAAGTTCCAGGGTATGATCTGGCCGACTACGCCCAGAGGTTCGTGATAGTGATAGGCGACGGTGTCATGATCGAGCTCCGAGAGCGAGCCTTCCTGGGCGCGGACGCAGGCCGCGAAATAGCGGAAATGATCGATGGCGAGCGGAATGTCGGCAAAGGTCGTCTCGCGGATCGGTTTGCCGTTATCGATCGTCTCGACTGTGGCCAGCACCTTGAGGTTCTCCTCCATGCGGTCGGCGATCTTGTTGAGGATCGCGGCGCGCTTGGCCGGCGCGGTCTTGCCCCAGGCGTCCTTGGCCTTATGCGCGGCGTCGAGCGCAAGCTCGATGTCGGCGGCTTGCGAGCGCGCGATCTGGCAAACCGTCTTGCCGGTGATCGGGCTGATGTTCTCAAAATAACGGCCGTCTGCTGGAGCGACCCACGCGCCGCCGATGAAATTGTCGTAGCGGGGCCGCAACGCTACGCGGGAATTCAAGGTCTCGATGACCTGATGAAACATGGACGCCTCCCTACAGCTTAGATTATTTTCGTTTTCTAGACTGATTCTGATCCCCTACATTGATCCGCGTCAAGGAGTTCGCTTGAGCGGAGCTTAGCAGCGTTGGTTCGCGGGCCCTAAACATGAACGGAGGGGGGACGTGGCGGACGATCTTGATCGCAAGAACAACAACCTTTTGCTGGGCATGCTGCTGGGCGCCGCGGTTGTAGCCTTGAGCGTGCTCGCGTATCTCTATTACGAGCGGAGGCACGAGCCCGTGGTGAAGATCGACGTACCGGGCTTCTCCGGCGAGATTCGCGAAGACAACGGCGGTGTGGATATTGAGGTCGGCAAGGATAAGCCCTAGCCCTCAGGCCCATATCATCAAGGCACGAGTACCGCTGCGCCCGTAAGCTCGCCCTGACGCAAACGATCGAGCGCCTCATTGGCGGCGGCGAGCGGCATTGGCACCACTGTCGTTTTCACCAAAGCTTGTGGCGCGAGCGCCAGGAACTGGCGCGCGTCCTCGCGCGTGAGGTTGGCGACGGAACGCACGACCCTCTCTTCCCACAAAAGCTCGTAGGGAAAACTGGGGATGTTGCTCATATGGATTCCGCCGCAGACCACGACGCCCCCTTTGCGCGATGCCTTGAGCGCCGCGGGCACCAGAGCTCCTACGGGCGCGAAAATGATCGCCGCATCGAGCTCCTCCGGTGGGGTTTCGCCGGAGCCGCCGGCCCACACGGCGCCAAGCTCTCGCGCAAAGCCTTGCGCCCGAGTGTCGCCCGGCCGCGTGAAGGCGAAGACTTGGCGGCCCTGATAGTGCGCCACCTGCGCTACGATATGGGCCGCAGCGCCGAAGCCATAGATGCCGAGGCGCGCCGCGTCTCCAGTCATCGTGAGCGAGCGGTAGCCGATCAGTCCGGCGCACAGCAGCGGCGCTGCTTCCGCATCGCTATAGGTGTCCGGTAGGTGAAAGCAGTACCGCGCATCGGCCACTGTATGCGAGGCATAGCCGCCGTCGATCTGATAGCCGGTGAAGCGGGCATTGTCGCAGAGATTTTCCTTGCCGTTGCGACAGTAGGGGCAGGTCCCGTCGGTGAAGCCGAGCCACGGCACGCCGACGCGGTCGCCGATGGTGAAGCCTTCCACTTCGGAGGCCACCGCGTCAACGCGCCCGACGATCTCATGGCCAAGTACGAGCGGCAGCTTGGGCTGGGTAAGCTCACCATCGACGATATGGAGATCGGTGCGGCACACGCCGCAAGCCAGCACGCGCAAGCGAAGCTGGCGGGAAGTGGGCTCTGGCATCGGCAGCTCGGCGAGCTTGAGCTTGGCTCCAGCTTTGTCGAGCACCATCCCCTGCATGGTCGATGACGGCATCGGGACTAAGTCACTCCGTCACGCCGGGACTTGATCCGGGCATACATGCCGTTACGCCTCCGCGAACCGGAGCACCAGTCAAATGGATTGCCGGAACCTGTCCCCGGATTTGACTCGGGGATCAGGCACGGGAATCGAACTAATGCCGGACGAGCGGCCAGCCCTGTAGGTTTGGACGAAGCGCCGAAACCGCTGCCACGTTCTCCGTGGCGTTCCGCTCATAGGCGCCGGAGGGCTTCGGCGTCGCGGGGCCGGTCAGCCGCCGCTCGGCCACCACGGTCGATACCGACCAGAGCGCCTCGAAGGCGAGCCGCCCGAGCCGCACCGTATCGCCCGACCCGTCCTCAAACAGGCTCAAGGCGTTGCGCTTGTCGGCGTCGCGGCGCATGCAGTCACCCGACCAGCAGAGCGATGCGCCGCAGGTCACCTGCTCATGGGCATCTAGCAGGCGTGGATTGTGCGCCCAGCGGATCAGCTCCTTCGCCGGGTCTTGTGGGCTCAGCTCCGAAAGGCATGCGTAGAGCTGCCGGAGATCAGCTTCCGGCTCGAGCCTGGCGACCAGAACCTTGGCGGCGATACGAGCCCGGAGAAGATTGCGGGCCTTGGCGATTAGCGCCTGGGCCGGGCTCGACGAGGCCGAGCGCAGAATCATGGTTAAGCTGCGAGGTTCAACGGCGCAGCCTTCGACGCGCGCTACGAACTGCGCCAATAGTTCAAGATGCCGATCGAACTCGGCTTGCTTCGGATCAGTCGAACTTTCCGAACCAACCACAATGCGCATTTTTCCCCCGTTCTGTGAAAGTACTGCGGGCAAACGTTAAGGCGCTTGCGGGCAACTCGCTAAAATTAACCACGACAGGGTTAAGAAAGACTTGATGATCGCTCCCTTTTGAGACTTAACCGCCCTGGCGGCGCGGGGCATGAAAATGTCGATGGCCGGGTGCGGGGCGAGACTCGCGCAGCAGTCGCCGCCGACTCTCAGACGGTCGAACCGCTCACAGCGATTTTCAGGATTGTGGATGGCGCGATCGAGACAACCGCAGTCGCGCACCGGCGCCACAAGGGGGCGAGACATGAACGCAACACACTCCGACTTGATCGGCCTGTCCGCCCCCCGGAGCCGCCGATCCCCTTTACTCCCCGATGCTCAGTGCCAAAGAAGGCACTTTCGTGGCGCGGAATTGTCCCTCGGAAGGTTCCATAGAGATACCTCTCGGCCGGAATGACGAAGTGAGGCGCCGCCCCATATTGTCATGCTGGAAGGCAACGGTTGGCAGTTCCCAAGCATGTGCGTCTCGACGAGCTCGCGGACCGGCTCGCTGAAGCGGAGTTCCCCAGCGGCCGTTCGGGACGACCCTCTCGGCCTCGCTCAGAATGCGCCCATCCGAAAACACGGCGAGCCGTGCGGGAGGAGGAGGGACCATTCACGCCCCAGCCCCCGCAGGATCGACGACTATTTCCCTGACCTCCGCGTCCTTCAAAGGGACGACCCAAAAAGGACGCGATTCTGGCCGATCCCTATGAGCTCAACAACAAAGTTAAAGACCCGCGACAGCCTCAAACCCTGCGCGGGACTTGGCTGTTGGGTTCCCTAGGACCCGATTGCACATTCACGACAGTACGTAAGACTGTTGGTGTTCCGCGGCGCCAGGAATACATAAGATAGCATGTCAGAACTCATCCTCAAGGAGCGCGTACTCGACGCGTTGAAGCACGTCAAAGGGCCGAACCTCGGCGGCGACATCGTCTCGCTTGGGCTCGTCTCAGAGGTCGTCATTCGCGGCGGCAAGGTGTATTTCGCCATTTCCGTTGATCCCACCAGGGCGTCCGAGTTCGAAGCCCTGCGCCAAGCCGCCGAGAAGGTGGTCAAGGATCTGCCGGGAGTCGATGCCGTTGCCGTCACGCTTACCGCGGACCGCCAGGTGGGATCGGCTCCAGCCGGTGCTAACGGCGCACGGGTGGAGACGAAGCCGTCTTCCGGGTCACCCGTAGCCCACGGTGCCGCCCAGGCTGCAAGGCACCGCACGGGTGCCATCCCCGGTGTCGACCACATCATAGCTGTGGCGTCGGGTAAGGGAGGCGTTGGCAAATCTACGACCGCGGTGAATTTCGCGCTCGCCCTGCAAGCCCGCGGTCTCAAGGTCGGCGTTCTCGACGCCGACATCTACGGCCCCTCAATGCCGCGCCTGCTCGGCATCAAGGGAAAACCGCAACAGCTTGGCGGCGACAAGCTCGCGCCGATGGAGGCCTATGGGCTGAAGGTCACGTCCATGGGCTTCCTCGTCGATGAGGAGACGCCGATGATCTGGCGCGGACCGATGGTCATGTCGGCGCTCTCGCAGATGCTGAAGGATGTGGCCTGGGGCGAGCTCGACGTGCTCGTGGTCGACATGCCGCCTGGCACTGGAGACGCACAGCTCACAATGGCGCAGCAGGTGCCGCTCGCCGGCGCCGTCATCGTCTCCACGCCACAAGACCTCGCCCTGATCGACGCGCGCAAAGGTCTAAACATGTTCCGCAAGGTAGACGTGCCGGTGCTCGGCATCGTCGAGAATATGAGCACGTTTATCTGCCCCCATTGCGGCGGCCGCTCAGACATCTTTGCCCATGGTGGCGCCAAGTCCGAAGCGGCGCGACTCGGCGTTCGTTTCCTCGGCGAGGTGCCGCTGACGCTCGCCATTCGCGAGACTTCCGATGCCGGCAAGCCGGTGGTGGTGAGCGAGCCGAAGTCGGCCGCAGCCGAGGCCTACCGCAACATCGCGAGGGCAGCCTGGGCTGAGCTTGAGCGTCACAAGAGGCAGGCGCGCGCAGCCCCGCGAATTGTAATGGAAAGCTAAAGTGTTGGCGTGAGGCGCCGACTCAGTTAAGCGGAAGTCTGGGGGCAAAAAAGTGCGGCGGCGCCCCTGAAGCTGCGCCCTTTGACTGACAGACGCTCGATTACCCTTCCGCTCTGTGTGCTTGGCGCCGGAGCCGTGCACGGACTCTGTATTGCGGCAATGCTCCCGCTTCTGATCACCTTGCCTGGGCCCGGCAGCAACGCTCCTCCGGCGATCGCTTTGGTGAGACCGGTCGCCGACCCGGCGACGACCTCCGCGCTTCCCGAGGTAAAGGACGCGCCTTCTGCACCGCCCTCGCCATTCGAGGCAGTTCCGGCGGTTCCACCTGAAGCGGAGGCTAAGCCCGATCCCGTGACCCCGGATGATATGCCTTCGCCATCCGAAGCAAGCGCGGTCGATGTTGCGCCTCCAAGCGCTCCACGAGGAGCGCCTGGAGGCGCAAAGCTAGAACCGAGTCCGGTCGAGGCCGCGCCCGATGACTTGCCGCAGCAGATTGCCCCCGAAGCGCCCGCACCGACAGAGGTGAAGGAGCCATCCCCCGAACCCGAAGTCGCCGCCACGCCGTTCCCTGCAACACCAGAAGCGACGAGCGCTAGCGAGGAGAGCCGCGAGACGGCCGACGCGCGAAGCGCCCCTTCCACACCGCCGGCGAGAGAGACGCCGCAGCCTAAGCCCGAGCTCGCGCGCGCCGAGCCTGCCGCATCACCGAAAGTGGAAGCCGCGACACCCAAGAAGTCGGCTCCGAAAGCCGGGGCGAAAGCCAAACCTCTGGCGAAGACCGAGCCAACGGCACTGAAGCAGCGCCCGGTTGCGACGGCCAAGCGAGCAGCTCGGACCCGCCGCGTGGTCAGGACAAGGCCGCAAACGCCCATGGGCCAAGGCCGTATGTCGCTGTTTGGAGGGGCGCCGAAGGCGCCCGCGCCGAATGCTATGAACGCCACAGTGAGACGGTCCACGATCCAGCGGTAACCGATACGGGAGCGGCGCTGCTTCAGGCTTGATCGGCGTCACTTCGCACGGCCATTGCTCGCGCGTCTGGCGAACTAGCTGCACTTGCGGGTAACCGCACTCGCGCAGCATGGCGGCTTGCTCTTCCCACTCGACCCCCTCAGCGGTGGCGGTCCGCAATAATGGTGTTGACGATCGCCCGTCATCGTCGGGTCGCACATCATGTTGCGCACGAACTGTCGGTCGATCTTGATCTTGTCGGAGGCGAAACGCGAGGCCGGTTTCTTCAGCTGGGGAGATGCTGATAACCCTTGGCGAGCCGCCGAAGGTCTAACCACCCGTCGCCGACATTGTGCGGGAGACAGCAGCGCTGCCTCCCGTGTTGATGACGAAGTTATGGCCCTTGGGCTTGGCCGCGATCGCCGCGTCGACAGCGGCACGGAGCAGGTGGTCTGACTCGCTCGCCCTGAGCGGTGCTCTGAGGTCTGCAGAGTCCTCCTGCCCAAGGCACATATAAAGAGTGCCGGTGCAGGTCACCCGCACGCGGTTGCAGGCCTCGCAGAAATTGTGGGTAAGCGGCGTGATGAAGCCGAGCTTGCCGCCGGTCTCGGCTACCCGCACGTAGCGAGCCGGGCCGCCGGAGCGGTATGGGACGTCTTCAAACGTGAAGTGATCCTGAAGCCGCGCCCGCACGAGACTGAGAGGCAGATACTGCTCGGTGCGGTCGCTGCCGATTTCGCCCATAGGCATGGTCTCGATCAAAGTGAGGTCGAAGCCTCTTGCATGCGCCCAGCGCAGGAGCTCCTCGATCTCGTCCTCGTTCACTCCCCGAAGCGCGACCGTATTGATCTTGATCTTGATCCCGGCGCGGTCCGCTGCATCGATGCCGGCCATCACCTGAGCAAAATCGCCCCAGCGGGTAATCGCCCTGAATTTGTGCGGATCGAGCGTGTCGAGGGACACATTGATGCGGGCAATGCCGGAATCGGACAGCGCTGCGGCGTGACGGGCAAGCTGGCTCCCATTGGTAGTAAGCGTCAGCTCATCGAGGCCAGTACCAAGATGCCGCGACAAGGACGTGATCAGCCACATCACGTTCTTGCGCACCAGCGGCTCGCCGCCGGTTACCCGTACTTTGCGCACGCCCTTGGCGATAAACACGCTCGTCAGTCGATCGATCTCCTCGAGCGTCAGCAGATCCTTCCTGGGCAGGAAGGTCATGGACTCCGCCATGCAATAGACGCAGCGGAAATCGCAGCGGTCGGTCACGGAGACGCGCAAATAGGTTATGCGCCGCCCGAACGGGTCGATCATCGGTTGCATCGGGTCGTCATCACTCGGGTTCGTCCTCGGACGGCAGCTCGGCCTTGCGGCTGTATAGCCTGCCGCACTTTACCACGCGCTTTCTGAAGCGCGCATCCTGCAAGGCGATGGCGAGGCTATCGCGGCGCTTGACCGTCCTTTTCCGCGGCATTTTTCGACCGCTCACCCTCTTTCGTTTCGTAGTTGCCCCTCGTATCCGACGTGACCGCTCTTGTCATCAGACCTTAATATGACGATTGATCCTATGCATATCATGCCCGGCCGCTCAAGGAGACTAAGATGAACGAGCAGCGCTTCAACATGTCGATGCGGAAGTTCTTGAAAGAGGTGGGCGTCACCTCGCAGCAGGCGATCGAGCGGGTGGTGCGCGAGGAGGGCTTGGGCGGCGAGGGGATGCTTAAGGTCAAGATGGTGCTGATGGGGGAAGGCACCGGGCTGCGACACGAGGTCGAAGGCGAGATCGATTTGGGTTAGCCCGTCCGATGGTGGAAAGCGATTCCTGGCCGACGGAGCTCAAGGTCGACAAGGACCGGGGGTTGCTCACCATCAGCTTCGACAATGGTGAGAGCTTCATCCTTCCGGCCGAGCTGTTGCGCGTCATGAGCCCGAGCGCCGAGGTGCAAGGCCATAGCCCGGAAGAACGCGTCACCGTGCCCGGCAAGAAGTCGGTGCGCATCTTGCGGATCGAGCAAGTCGGCAACTATGCCGCGCGTATCGTATTCGACGATGGCCATGACACCGGCCTCTACACGTGGGCTTATCTCCGCGAGCTTGGTGAGAACAAGGAGTCGCGCTGGCAAGACTACCTTGCCGAACTAGCCGCCAAGCGGCTTACGCGCTGAAGCGATCATTAAAGGCGGATCTTCTCGCTGTCGTAGGTCTCCGGACCGCGATCCAGCCAATTCAACGTCCCCTCCGGTCCGTCGGTAAGGACATAGACAGTGGGGAGGCGGGGATCAACGGCGGGGCGATGGTGACTTGTGCCGTGACTAGGGCAACGAACACTGCGTAGCTTGATGCACACCATGCGGGTCCCCAACTGGTTGATGATTCGGTGAAAGACCGGGCCCTACGGCTCGGCTCGAAAAAAGGGAGAGTCCCCGTCACAATTCTTGCACGTTCTCTACACTGGGGGAACTATAGCGGCGGGCCGGGGAGTCCTCCCTGTCATGGCTTTGTCACGAGAGTTCCGGTACGCCGTCGCAAAAGCGTGATAATCCAAGCGCGATTATGGAGAAGCACTCCTCGAATGATTCGCTTCGTCGTAGGGAAGAGGCATTGACCGATCAGGCAGACCGCGCCGCCTCCCCACTCGTCGCGAGCCTGCCGGCAAGGGCTGGAGCCGCCGTCATGCGCGGCATCCACGAGCTCGCCGCAAGGCTGTGGTCCTCGCTATGGCTGGTTGTGGCGGTGGCCGTGATCATGACAGCGCTCGTCATCGTCGCCCATCTCTCGCTCCCCTTCGCCGTCGCGGCTTTCCTCGGCTTCGTCGCTTCGGTCGCGCTCTTGCCACGCCAGGAGGTCGACGAGGTGGAGGGAGGCGATCTGGCGCGGCTCGCCACCTCCACCCGGACGGGCTCGCGCATGCGGGTCATAGCTGAGGCTCTGCCCGATCCCGCCATCCTGCTCAATGCCGCTGGTCAGGTGCTCTATTGCAACGCTCCGGCGAGAGGCCTGTTCGCCTCTTTGCGCGAAGGCAGTCACATCTCCTCGGTGATCCGTACGCCAGAATTCCTCGATGCGGTCAGCGCAGCCCCCTTAC
>DASPOV010000258.1:0-4856 GCA_035625815.1 Methyloceanibacter sp. | reverse complement strand
CAAATATTGGGAGTGCATGCGATAGGGAAGCCGCGTTTGATCGGCGTTCCAGGTGCCGAGGTCGGTCGCTGGATCGCGCTCGCCGAGCAGATATTCGCGCATCATTTTCGACCAGACGAGATCGTTAGAGCGGAGGATCTTGAAGGCGCCAGCCATCTGCTTGGTGTCGAGCACGCCCTGGTCCCACATCATGTCTTCGAGGAAAGCGATCTGGCTTTCGTCCACGAACAGCATCAATTCGCCGGCCTCGCTGAAATCGGTCTGGGCGGCGAACAGCGTGATCGTGGCGAGCCGGTCGTCCTGGTTGCGCGCCATGGTTGCCGCCGCGATAGCGAGCAAGGTACCGCCGATGCAATAGCCGACGGCGTGGACCCTGCGGCTGGGCAGGATGGAATTGACCGCATCGAGCGCGACCATGACGCCCTCGGTGCGGTAGGCATCAAAGGTGATGTCGCGGTCCTCGGCGGTGGGATTGCGCCATGACAGCATGAAGACGGTGAAGCCGCGCTCCACTAGATAGCGTACGAGTGAATTATGCGGGCTCAAATCGAGCACGTAATATTTCATGATCCAAGCCGGCACGATCAGCACTGGCTCCGCGACGACGCGCTCAGTGGCGGGCCTGTATTGGATAAGCTCCATCAACTCGTTGCGGAACACGACCTCGCCCGGCGTGACTGCGATATCCTTGCCCACCTCGAGCCCGCAGGCCGGCGGCTCAGGCTGGATGGCGAGTGCGCGCCAGATATCGTCCTGAAGGTTGGTCGCGCCGCGCACGAGATTGGCGCCGGCCTCTTTCAGCGTCCGGTCGATGACCACCGGATTGAGCCAAGGTATGTTCGACGGGGACCACACATCCAGCAATTGGCGTGTAATGAAGGAGACGCGGGCCGCGTTCTTCGGCGTCATGCCGCGGACCTCCCGGGTGGCACTCGTCCACCAGGCTTCCTCTGCGAGGAAGGCCTGCTGCCACAGCGCGTAAGGAAACCGCTTCCAGAGAGCGTCGCTGAAGCGCCGGTCGCCGCCCTGCGGCTCGAACGGAGCCTTTGCCTGTTCGGAGAGGCTGTGGGTCGCAAAGCGCGCGAAGCGAGCGCCGATATTCACCGCCTCGACCCCTAATTCGATAAGCCGGCCGGGAGCGTTGGCAAGATGCGAGGCCCAGTCGAACCAGGCCTCATAGAGCGCATGCGGCGAGATGCCTTGGGTGAGCCTTGCGGTAACGGCGCTGCCGAGACGGTCCATGGTCTCGAAAGAGGGGACACCCACTCTATTGCTTGCGGGCGATGGAGGCGCTTGATTTTTGGTGGCCGGCGGCGGTGCGACTAGGCGCGAAGGCGTTTCGTTCATTTCTAATGCTCGAGAAGGACCATTGAAAACATTCCCTAATGTTATACGGCAACGTGAGTGAGACAGTGCGGCTCAGTTGTCCTTGACCTTGATCAATGGGCGGGCCTCGCGCCCTGGTCTCGGAATCTCCCTGACCACGTCGGTTGCCTTCTTATCGGTGCGGAGCCCGAGAAAGACGGGATGACGCATCTCGCCCTTCGAGGTCCATTCGGTGAACTTTACCTCGCCCACGAGCTTCGGCTTGACCCAGGTGGTGCTCGCCTCGTCCGGGACCTTCTCGGCGACCGGCTTCGATTCCGTGATGAGCGGCACGAGCAAGGCGTGCAGTGATTTGAGCGACCCGCGGTCGAAGCCGGTGCCAGCGCGGCCGACATAGCGCCACTGCTTGTCCTGGCGCACCGCAAGCACGAGCGAGCCGAAATATTGCCGCGAGCGGCGTGGCGCGGTGAAGCCGACGATGACTACTTCCTGGCCCAGCGAGGACTTGACCTTCAGCCATTCGCGTGTGCGCCGGCCGGAGTAGTAATGGCCGCCGGCGAACTTCGCCATGACCCCCTCTTCACCGGCGCGACTTGCGCGCTTAAACGCGGCGATGCCTTTCTCCCACAAATGGGTGCTGTATTGCAGCAGCGCGTCTCTCGGCAGGATGCGCTCCAAGGTCTCCTTTCGCTCGATGAGCGGATGGCTGCGCAGATCGCGGTCATCGAGATAGAGCAGGTCGAACACGCAATAGCGCAGCTGTACCTCTTCGCGCTCGGCGTTCTGCAAGAGCTGAAAGCGGGATCGGCCTTTGGCGTCGAGCGCCACGAGCTCCCCGTCGATCACGGCAAAGTGCCCAAGCCCGCGCAAAGCGGCGCAAACCGCCGGATATTTGCTCGACAGGTCGATCAGGTTTCGCGAATACAGCGCGACCGAGCCGTCCTTGACCTCGGCCATCAGGCGGAAGCCGTCCCATTTCGTCTCGAAGATCCAGTCCGGATCGTCAAAGGGCTTGTCGATCAGGGTGGCAAGCATGGGGCGGAGATCGGGTTTCATGGGAGGTCGCTTTCATGCCAAATGGGGAAGGCGGTAGAGTAAATTTGAAAAAGGAGAGAGAACGTGGATCTCGCTGAGCTCAACAGAGTTGCCAACGCCCTGATGACGCCTGGAAAGGGCGTGCTCGCCGCGGACGAATCCGCCGGCACCGTCAAGAAGCGTTTCGACGTGATCGGGGTCGAGTGTACCGAAGACAATCGCCGCGACTACCGTGAGCTCTTGTTCCGCTCCAAGGGCATGGCGAATATCTCCGGCGTGATACTGTTCGACGAGACCATCCGGCAGAAGGCCAAGGATGGCACATTGCTCGTCAAGGTGATCGAGGCCGCCGGCACGCTTCCAGGCATCAAGGTGGACAAGGGCGTAAAGCCTCTTCCCTTCTGTCCGGGCGAGGTGATCACCGAGGGGCTCGACGGTTTGGGCGAGAGGCTCGCGGAGTATCGCGGGCTCGGTGCGAAATTCGCCAAGTGGCGCGCGGTCATCGATATCGGCTCCGGCATCCCGAGCTACGCTTGCGTCAACGCCAATACGCATGCGCTCGCCCGTTATGCCGCGCTCTGTCAGGACGAGAACATCGTGCCGATCGTGGAGCCTGAGGTGCTCATGGACGGCGACCATGACATCCACCGCTGCGCCGAAGTCACCGAGTTCGTGCTGAAGACGGTGTACGAGCAGCTCTACTATGCGCGGGTAGTGCTCGAAGGCACAGTGCTCAAGCCCAACATGGTGGTTCCAGGCAAAAAGTCGGCAAAGCAGGCCTCCGTCGCCGAGGTCGCGGAGAAGACCCTGCGTGTGCTGAAAGAGTGCGTGCCGGCGGCGGTGCCGGGCATTGCCTTTCTGTCCGGCGGGCAGGCGGATGTCGATGCGACGGCAAGGCTCGACGCCATGAACAAGATCGGCGGTCTGCCCTGGAGGATGAGCTTCTCCTACAGCCGGGCGCTGCAGGCGGCGCCTCAAAAGGCCTGGGCGGGGATGCCCGAGAACGTCCCCGCGGCGCAAGCGGCCTTTGCCCATCGGGCGCGCATGAACGGGCTCGCCTCGCTCGGCCAGTGGAAGCCGGAACTCGAGCAAGCCGCCGCCTGAACGCCGTCAGCCGTGGTGAGCGGAGACGCCCTTGGCCACCTCGCCTGTGATGTCGCGCGGCAGGGCATGGGAGACGTCGCCAAGGCTCACCATGCCCACCATCTGCATTGCTTCGTTGAGCACGGGCAACCTTCTGATCTGCTTTCCTTCCATGATGCGGACGGCGTCCTCCACATCCTCATTGTCGCGGCAATAGACGACGCCTGCCGTCATCACGTCCTTGGCCTCGACCTTCGACATGTCCTGACTATCCGCAACGCAGCGGATGGTGATGTCACGGTCGGTGACCATGCCGATGAGCTTGCCGTTGGCGGCAACCGGAATGGCGCCGACATCGAGCTCGCGCATCTTCTTGGCGATCGCGTTGATCGCCGTATCGGGCGCAACACATTCGACGCCCTTATGCATCATGTCTTTTACTTTCATGGGGGGACTCCTCTTTAACTGAAACTGAATGCCATCAGCGGCTAAGACGCGGGCGATCTAACGTCGCCCTGATCTGCAAGGGTATCTTGATCTCCTTTTCGCTACTCAAACCGAGCCAGTCTCGATCTCGTTGATCACGTCGTCCACACCGAAAACATACCAAGCGTCCCACTCGGCGGCATCGCGCGCTTCTGCCGATGGGACCCAGCCGGTCAAACGAACGGTGCGCCCGCGAACGCCAACGCGAATTTGTGAGGCATCAAACAGGGGATCCTTGTCGAGCGCGATCCTCAAGGCCTCCTCGATTTGAATGGGGGCATCTTCCTCCGGCGGATCGACGGTGATGCCGTTGACCACGTCGCGGACACCCGGCACCCACCAGGCAAGCACGCCGGCAAGACGCTTTGCCGCAAGGCTCGGCACGCTGCCATTCAGGGTGACGACGCCGAACTCAACCTCAATGGCGATCTCGCCTCTCGCGCCCGGCAGTCCGCCGCGCACAAGCTTCGCTTGACCCTCTTCATGCTCTACGATGGCGAATTGCTCGAACGCCGGCTCCTGGTAATAGGCCTTGCGCAGATGATCCAAGATGCCGTCGTCGCTCATGGTGAGAGCCGGCTTCACGCGCAGCCTGTCGACGATGCCGCCGATGCCGGGAACGCCTGCGACACGCTCAAGTGCGAGCCGCTTGACGGCGACGGTCTCCACCTCGGCCTCGATGGTGGCGACGCCGTAAGAATCGATGGTCAGGACGTCTGGTTTGAAGTGAGGACCGATCCGCTTCTCGCTGCGAATTGCGGCCAATGCCGTCTCGCGGAGGTCTTCTTGGTTGGGCATGTCTTACTCTAACGCCCTCCGGCGGCGCCGAGTTGACCGATATCAAAGCTGGGCCTCACCCGTATTTGATTACGGTCAAGGACAACACTATCTCAGCAGGGCTTAGCTGGTCTTTCTTACCCCCCACA
>DASPOV010000257.1:0-3160 GCA_035625815.1 Methyloceanibacter sp. | reverse complement strand
GTCCGCGATAGATGCACGTCGACGCTGCCGCCGTCGCGAGTAAACTTCACCGCGTTTGACAAGAGATTGAGGAACACCTGCTTCAGCGCGCGGCGGTCGGCCTCGACCATGAGCCGCGAGGGCCCGTGGCGGGAGAGCGAGATATCGCGCTCGGCGGCGCTCTGGCCCACCACCTTCATGCTGTTTTCGACGATGTCGGCTACGTCGATGTTGTCGATATCGAGGGTCATGCGGCCGGCCTCGATCTTGGACATGTCGAGAATGTCGTTGATCACCTCGAGCAGATAGGTGCCGCTCTGATGGATGTCGCGCGCATACTCCTGATATTTGGCGTGACCGAGCGGGCCAAACAGACCTTGCTCCATCACCTCAGAAAAGCCGATTACGGCATTGAGCGGGGTGCGCAACTCGTGGCTGATATTGGCAAGAAATTCCGATTTGGCGCGATTCGCGGCTTCGGCGCGGTTCTTCTCCAGCGCGTATTTCTCGGCGAGGTCGACAAGCTGCTGCTTCTGCTGCTCAAGCTCCCGGCGCGATAGTCTGAGCTCGGTGACGCTTGCGCGTAGCTGCTGCTCGCTGTCAGCGAGGCGCTGCTGGCTCTCTTTCAGGACTGTGATGTCGGTGCCGACGCTGACATAGCCGCCATCCCTGGTGCGGCGCTCGTTGATGTGCAGCCAGCGGCCATCCTCGAGCTGCGCTTCATAGGTGCATGAATCGTCGCTGTCGCTGCCATCCACCTTGATGCGCTTGCGGATCACGGGATCGGAGGCCGAGGCGATGACCGCCTCATAGCTGCTGCCGGGGCGGATTGCTCCATCGGGCAGACCGTGAAACTGCTGATACTTGCTGTTGCACATAAGCAAGCGATTCTGGTTGTCCCAAAGTACGAAGGCTTCCGAGATCGTTTCCACGGCGTCGCGCAGGCGGGCATTGGCGTCAGATGACGCGGCAAGGCCCTGCTGCTCGGCGGCGGCTATCGCGGTGAGAAGCGGCTCCCTCGTCTCCTTGTCGCGGGTGATATGTCCGCGGAGCCGCATCGTGACCCAATGACCGTCCGCATGACGCAGGCGGAAACCTTGATCGAAGTGGGTTTTGCCCTCGCGAAGATGACGATCGATGCTGGCGCGGAGATCGTCATCGGGGTGCAGAGATTGCGCGATTGTGCGGAAGGCCATGGTCTCATCGATCGGCGTTCTGCCAAGCAACCGATACATCGCTCCCGACCAATGGACGTGTCCGCGCGCAAGGTTCCATCGCCAAACCGGGCAACCCGACAAGGCTTCAGTGAGGTGCCCCGCCACGTCTTCATCTTTCTCCGCCGGAGCGAGATACCAGGCGCCGCCCCCAAGCAGCGCCAAGACGAGGCCGGTGCAGATGAGTAGGGTGATCTCAAGGCTCGCATCCCATCGCCAGCCGGAAAGGGCTGCACGCACTGGCTGAATGAAAGCCATTTGTGCGTTCTTCTCGGGGAGGTCGCGAACTGTGACGAAGGCGTCGGTGCCGTCGACGAGGGTCATTCTTAGCACGCCGGCGTCAGCCCCGAAAGTGGTAAGCGGCTGCTGTGGCCCGAGGATCGCGAGCAAGCTCTCGGTTTCGGAGGTCATGAGCGGCGCCCGCGCCTGGATATTGCCATCGGCGTCGGCGAGGAGCGCTGTGCGCTCGTCCAGAGTTGCGCCTTTGGGCAGGCTCGCGGCAAGCGCGCCCTGCCAATTGCTGTCCGGTTTGAGAGGCTCGTCCTTGAGCCGGGACGCGGTCAGGTCGGCCATGAGCGCGAGGCGCTCTTCTGCCAAGTCGAATGCAGACTGCCTTGACTGAAGGGTCTGGGTGACGAGGCCGATCGCCGCAAGTGAGGCGAATACAGCAATCAGCACCGGGACCGCGCGGCGCAGCAGCTCGGTCTTGAGTAGATGGCTGCCGACGCTTCCACGGATCCCCTGCCAAATCGGTGCCGTGATCGCGAACAACGGCTGGTGCGCGGAATTTATCCGCGACATTCGGTCCCCCTTTGTGGGTGTTTCCCCTGCTCGAGCCGGAGGAACTGCCGCATCTCCGAATCGCTCTCTATTGAGGAGTCGGAGTTTCTCACTGTCCAAAGAAAAATTGTGGAAAATAGGTTAATAACTGATTGACGAATTTCGAATCAGTCGGCGCCAAGGGTCTTTGTGACGATCTCGTAGCTGTCTGTGGACAGTTGACTCGATGTGAGCTGCCGCAGCGCGCTCCTCGCTAGCGCTTGGCGGAGGGGCTCCAAGGTGCGCCAACTTTCGAAGGCGCCGAGCAGGCGTGCCGCCATATGCGGGTTGAAGCTGTCGATCTGGAGCGCCGACGCCGCCAACAATTCATAGCCCGCTCCATCCGGCCGGTTGAAGCCGGCCGGATTGCCGTGGACGAAGCTTCCGATGAGCGCCCGCACTCGGTTGGGATTCTTCAGCGAGAATTTGGGATGGGAAAGCAGCCCCTGCACGGTCTCAACCGAGTCTAGCCGCGTTGCTCTTGCTTGCACCGCGAACCATTTATCGAGAACGAGCGGTTCGTCTTGCCAATGGTCGTAGAAATCGGCGAGCACCTCGTCGCGTGCTTCGAGGTGGGAGAGAATTGACAGGGCCGCGATGGCATCGGTCATGTTCGACGCCTCGCGGTAATGGCGAAGTCCGCGCTCGACCTCGGCCGCCTCACCGGTGCCGACGAGGAGATCGAGGGCCGCGTTCCGCAGCGCGCGCTTGCCCGCGCTCTCTGCGTCAGGCGAGAAGGGACCGCTTGTAGCGCTGGCATCATAGATCTCTGCCACGGTCGCTTGGATCTTCCGGCCGATGGTGGTGCGCAGGCTCTCATAGGCTTTGCGCACCGCGTCGGGATCAACGTTTCGGGCAAGCTCGCGGGCGACGTCGGGTTCGCTCGGCAGCTTGAGGAACTCGGCGCGATAGGCTGCGGACAACGAAGCCTCAGATGCCGCGGTGCCGATGGCTTGGGCAAGTCGGGTGGCCTCCTTCGTGGTGACCGGTTCGAGGCTCCCGCCATCGCGCGCGGCGGCGGTCAGTAGGTGGGTGGCATAGCTCTGCGCCGCGTGCCAACGATTGAATGAATCGGAATCGTGCATCATTAGGAACTTGATCTGATCGGGATCGAGGTTGATGGTGAGACGGACCGGAGCGGAAAAGTC
>DASPOV010000256.1:0-2706 GCA_035625815.1 Methyloceanibacter sp. | reverse complement strand
TCTCCGAGCGCGAGCTAAAGAACGGCTGCCTCGTGCTCACGTTTGCGAAGCTTGGCTAAGCAGGCCCCTCGCCATGAACGATACCACCCAAACATCCGCCCCCGAACAGGCATCAGCTTCCGAGTTGAAACTGCCCGATCGTGCCCTGATCATCCTGCCGACGCGCAACGCCGTGCTCTTTCCCGGCGTCGTGACGCCGCTTGCTCTCGGCCGTCCGCAATCCATCGCCGGTGCCCAGGCGGCCGCGCGCGCCGACAAGCCGATCGGTGTGCTGCTCCAGACCGACCCGTCGATCGAGACGCCGGGCCCCGAACATCTGCGTGCCGTCGGCACGGTGGCTGAGATTTTGCGGTATGTCACGACGCCGGACGGGAGCCATCACCTCGTCGCGCGTGGCACCCGTCGTTTCCGCATCGCCGAGTTCCTGCCTGACTATCCGTTCCTCGTCGCTCGTGTCGATGAGATCGGAGAGGCCGAGGTCTACTCGACCGAGATCGCCGCTCGCATGCATCAGCTGAAAGAACGCGCGCGCGAGGCGATTTCGCTTCTTCCCACGATCCCGAAAGAGCTGGCCGACGCTATCGACCAGATTCAGTCACCCGCGGCGCTTGCCGATTTCGTCGCCAACGCGTCGGATATGAAGCCGGTGGAAAAGCAGGACCTGCTTGAGACCTTCGACGTTCAGGAGCGCCTCGACAAGCTGTTGCGCAGCCTTGCGCAGCAGATCGAAGTCTTACGTCTTTCTAAGCAGATCGGCGAGCAGACCCAGGAATCGCTGCAAGGGCGGCAGCGCGAGCACATTTTGCGCGAGCAGCTTCGTCAGATTCAAAAGGAGCTTGGCGAAGGCGAAGGGACCGGAGCCGAGATCGCGGAGCTGCGCGAGGCAATCGAGAAGGCTAAGATGCCGCAAGAGGCCGAGAAGCAGGCACGCAAAGAGCTGGCGCGGCTTGAGCGCACGCCGGAGGCGAGCGCCGAGCATTCCATGATCCGCAGCTATCTCGACTGGTTGATCGAGCTCCCCTGGTCGATCCTGTCAGAGGAGCGGATCGACATCGTCGAGGCGCGCCGCATTCTCGATGAGGACCATTACGGCCTCCCCAAGATCAAGCAGCGCATCCTCGAATTCCTCGCCGTGCGTAAGCTAAAGCCTGACGGCAAGAGCCCGATCCTCTGCTTCGTCGGGCCTCCAGGCGTCGGCAAGACCTCGCTTGGCCAATCGATCGCTCGCGCCACGGGCCGCAAATTCGTGCGGCTGAGCCTCGGCGGCCTGCATGACGAGGCCGAGATCCGCGGTCATCGCCGCACCTATATCGGCGCACTACCCGGCAATGTGATCCAGGCGATCCGGAAAGTAGAGACGCGGAACCCAGTGCTCATGCTCGACGAGATGGACAAGCTCGGCCAGGGCTTTCACGGCGATCCGTCCGCGGCTCTGCTCGAGGTGCTTGACCCTGAGCAGAACTCGACCTTCCGCGACAATTACCTCGCCGTTCCCTTCGACCTGTCCCGGGTGATGTTCGTCGGCACCGCCAATGTCATCGATACGATCCCCGGGCCGTTGCGCGACCGCATGGAGATCATCGAGCTCCCTGGCTATACTGAGGAGGAAAAAGTCGAGATCGCCAAGCGCTATCTGCTCAAGCGCCAGCTCGAGGCCACAGGCCTTCAGCCTGGAACCTGCGAGATCACCGACGATGCGATCCGCGCCATCATTCAGGACTACACGCGTGAGGCTGGCGTCCGCAATCTCGAGCGCGAGATTGGCGCTATCTGCCGCCACGTCGCCACACGTGTGGCCGAAGGCAAGGTGGAGCGCATGCGTATCGATGCCTCCGAACTGCACGCGATCCTCGGGAGCCGCCGCTTCGAGAGTGAAGTCGCCATGCGCACAAGCGTGCCTGGCGTGTCGACCGGGCTTGCCTGGACGCCGACCGGCGGTGATATCCTATTCGTCGAATGCGCGCGTGTGCCGGGCAACGGCAAGCTGATTCTTACCGGTCAGCTTGGCGATGTGATGAAGGAGAGCGCGCAGGCAGCTCTCAGTCTGGTCAAGGCGCGAAGCGGATCGCTTGGCGTCGATGAGACTGTGTTCGAAAAATCCGACATTCACCTTCATGTGCCGGCGGGCGCCATTCCGAAGGACGGTCCGAGTGCCGGCGTCGCCATGTTTATCGCCATCGTCTCGTTACTCACCGGCCGCACGGTGCAGAGCCACACGGCCATGACCGGTGAAATATCGCTCCGCGGCCTCGTACTTCCGGTCGGCGGCATCAAGAACAAGGTGCTCGCCGCAATGCGCGCAGGCATCACCACCGTGCTCCTACCCGAGCGCAACCGCAAGGACTTCGAAGACGTGCCGGAAGCGGCGCGGAAGGCGATGACCTTCGTCTGGCTCTCCACAGTCGACGATGCCATCGCCGCCGCGTTCTGACCGCACCGACTCTAAGTTCGCTTACCACTTCAGCGTAGTCTCCGACTCCAGGGCTTGATCAACGCCGACTAACTTTCGGGAGAACTGCTCGCGTCGCCGGGCTTGCTAAGCTGGTGATGGAGGCGTTCTGGGACTAGATGAAGACCCACCCGAACATCCCCCCTATAGGTCGGTGGGTATAGGCTCTTACGAGGTGATCCCGGCGGCTTACTGGTAGCAGTTGCCACGGGGCGGTTCATCGCAACAAGGCGAGGGCGCGGGCAAACCGCCCTCAC
>DASPOV010000255.1:0-3538 GCA_035625815.1 Methyloceanibacter sp. | reverse complement strand
ACAGGGCTTGAAAACGCCCCTTGTTAAGGTTTGGCCGTCCCTTGAATCAACGCTGGCAGCGTCGTGATCCTCCGGGAGAGAGCTAGCCGGTACTAACCCCGGGCTTGTTCGCGGATAGTCTGATGCAACTGCTGGGGCTTTTCTATGGCTACTGAAGGCCCCGTATTCAAGGTGTTTCCGGGACAATCCGCCAATTGCGCCAGAATCAGGCAGCTGCAAATTGGCGCGAGCGCCGGGGGCCATTGCACCTTCGTAACACGAACGATATATGGAATGCTATATGAACCGCGGGCCCTTCAGGCCCGCGGTTCGACATTCCGGAACCTCATGCAACTTCGCAACATCGCCATCATCGCCCATGTCGATCATGGAAAGACCACTCTCGTCGACCGGCTTCTGCAGCAATCCGGCGCCTTCCGCGAGAACCAGCGCGTGGCCGAACGCGTGCTCGATTCGAACGAACTCGAGCGCGAGCGCGGCATCACCATCCTCGCCAAGGTGACCTCAGTCGCCTGGCAGGGCACGCGCATCAATATCGTTGACACGCCGGGTCACGCCGATTTCGGCGGGGAGGTGGAGCGCATTCTCAACATGGTCGATGGCGTATTGGTGCTGGTCGACGCGGCAGAGGGTCCGCTGCCTCAGACCAAATTCGTGGTGTCGAAGGCGCTTAAGATGGGGCTCAAGCCCATCGTCGTCATCAACAAGGTCGACCGCCCAGACGCGCGTCCCGTAGAGGTTGTGAACGAGGTGTTCGATCTTTTCGCCAGCCTCGACGCCTCCAACGAGCAACTCGACTTCCCGATCCTCTACGGCTCGGCCAAGGAGGGCTGGATGGCTGCGAGCCCTGAGGGACAGAAAGACGCGCGCATGCAGCCTCTGTTCGATCTCGTGCTTCGCCATGTGGCGCGACCGCACGTCGAGGCGGGGCCGTTCCGCCTGCTCGTCACTATCCTCGAGGCCAATCCCTATCTCGGTCGCGTCGTCACCGGCCGCATCACCTCTGGCACCATCGCGCCGAACGAGATGGTTAAGGTTCTCGACCATGACGGCAGGCTGGTCGAGCGGGGTCGCGTGTCCAAGGTACTCGCCTTCCGTGGTCTTGAGCGGGCCGGGCTCAATGAGGCCTTTGCCGGGGACATTGTCTCCCTCGCTGGCCTGCCCAACGCCACGGTCGCGCATACCATCGCAGCGGCAGAGGTTACCGAGCCATTGCCGGCCCAGCCCATCGACCCTCCCACACTCGCGATGACTTTCCGCGTCAACGACTCGCCGCTCGCCGGCACTGAAGGCGACAAGGTGACGAGGCGCATGATTCGCGACCGGCTGCTGCGCGAGGCGGAAGGCAATGTGGCGCTTCGCGTTACCGAATCCGAGGAACGGAATTCCATGGAGGTCGCCGGCCGCGGTGAATTGCAGCTCGGCATCCTGATCGAGACCATGCGGCGGGAAGGCTTCGAGCTCAGCGTATCGCGGCCCAAGGTACTGCTCCGTCGTAGCGAGCAGGGCGAGCTGCTCGAGCCGATCGAGGAGGTGGTCATCGACCTCGATGCCGAGCATGCGGGTATCGTGGTGCAGAAACTCTCCGAGCGAAGGGCGGAGCTAGTGGACATGCGTCCCTCCGGCGGTGGCCGGCAGCGGATCGTCTTCTACGTGCCCACGCGCGGGCTCATTGGTTACCAGGGGGAGCTTCTCACCAATACGCGCGGTACCGGAATCATGAACCGGATATTCCATGCCTATGCGCCTTACAAGGGTGAGATCCAGGGGCGGCGGAACGGCGTGCTGATCTCCACCGAGGCTGGCGACGCGGTGGCCTACGCCTTGTGGAGCCTCGAGGACCGCGGGCCGATGATGATCGACCCTGGCGTGCGCGTTTATGCGGGCATGATCGTGGGTGAGCATACCCGCGACAACGACCTCGAGGTCAATGTGCTCAAGGGCAAGAAGCTCACCAACATCCGCACCACGTCGAAGGACGAGGCCATCCGCCTGACGCCCCCCATCCGCATGACACTCGAGCGTGCGATCGCCTACATACAGGACGATGAGCTCGTTGAAGTGACGCCAAAATCCATCAGATTGCGCAAGCGTTACCTCGATCCTAACGATCGCAAGAAAGCAGAACGCGAAAAGGCGGCAATGGAGATTGCCTAACCTTCCCGATCGCATTGCCATTCTTCCTATTGGGGTGCAGTTCGTCTCCCAAAGCATAAGAGCTTGATCGGGAACGACTGCCGGGTAGTTTCTCCCTATAAGACATCGGTTGGAGGATTTCCCCCCTGATGACAGCTTTCGCGATCGCGCTCTTACTCGCCTTCTGCCGATGACGACGACAAGGTGTCGGAGGCCGACATGGTCAGAACAAGGCCACGCTCGCCGAGCTCGGCTGCACCGACGCCGAGGGTCACTGAGGGTTACAAGAAGAAAGAGTAAGGCATCTACGAGTCCACGATACCAGCGCAAGATGGGCATCAAGCCCGACAAGGACTTCTCGGTCATTCTTATCTCATGTTGCTAAGCCGCGCCTCGCTGGTCGCGACGCAATGCCCGCGACCTCTGCACGGATTGAATCAGAAAAGCGAGTGGAACTCTCCGGCTCGTGTCTCCCGCACTGCTACGCACGCGTTGTCCCGAAGCGACAGGGCAAGCATCGCGTTCATCATCTCCCGCGTCATCTCTGTTGTGAGAAGCGCGCGTTCCCCCTGCACATCGGCTCGCGTCTGCGCTAGGCTCGGCGTATGGAGACCGACGTTGTGCACATCAGGCCGGCAAGGTCAAAGGATGCCGCTGCCTTGGCCGAGGTTTATGCCGAAGCTTGGCGCGGTGCCTATCGCGGGATCATTCCGCATCTCTCGCTTGAACGCATGATTGCCCGCCGCGGCGAGCGCTGGTGGAAAGGCGCGCTGGCCGAACGGCGTCCGCTGCTCGTGCTCGATTTCGATGGAGCCGCGTCGGGCTATGTCACCTATGGACGCTGCCGCTCAGGGCGCGCGCTTTTTCAAGGCGAGATCTTCGAGCTTTATCTTCATCCGGTCTATCAGGGCCTCGGCCTCGGCGAGAAGCTGTTCGATCGGGCACGACAACGGCTCGCCGACCTCCGTCTGCGGGGACTCCTCGTTTGGGCGCTCACTGACAATGACAGTGCTTGCGCTTTCTATCTCAGCCTCGGCGGCAAACCTGTGGCTGAAGGCGCTGAGCGGTTCGGCGACGTCTCGCTGCGCAAAGTGGCGTTCGCCTGGAACTGAATTCAAGCAGTTGCCGATCGCAAGATCTGACCGCTGAAGCTTCCTTGCACCTACTCGATTTCATCGGCGTGCCTCAAATCGTAGGCGCCGATATTCTTGAGCTCGATGCCGGCAACACGGATCGCGCCTTTTGCCACCTCCTCGAGCAGGTCGAGGCATGGTGCAAGAAGATTTCGGTCCGCTCTTCCCAACCATGCTCCTGCTCATACCATTGGGGAGGCTGGCAAGCGCAACGCCTCTCGATTCCGGTATTGCGAAAGAGGCTCTCATAGTCGGCAAGCTCGGGAAAA
>DASPOV010000254.1:0-10394 GCA_035625815.1 Methyloceanibacter sp. | reverse complement strand
CCTACCACGCACCGCGATCTTCGTCCCCACAATGGCGCGCAACAGAAAGAGCTCGAAGCGTGCATGCAGCTTGAGCGCCGCCATGGACCAGCTTCGCGGCGCGAACAGCAATGGACTGCCGATCACCACGAAGAGCGTGGTGGTCACATAGAAGAGGACGTTGAACACGAGCGAGCGCGCCATGACGAGGAGAGCCGTCACGGCTCAGAAGGGTCCTCGCCCACGACCGTCGTCTTGCCGGAGATCAATTTGCTCACCAGTTGGGTGGCGCCGAGCCGCCCAAGCGCTGGCAGATATTTCAGATACTCGGAGACCAACAGTTTGGTAGTACCGGGATAGGTCCACCACCGTTCGAGATGCACATTGTTGTCCACGACTGAATAGGGGATCAGGATCACGCCCGGCATCACGCGAGCAAGCTCGGCCAGCGCGCGCGGCATATGATAGTTCGATGTCACTACGATGATTGAATTGTAGTGATGTTGCGCCACCCACTGGCTCGTCTCGGTCGCGTTATCGATGGTGTTGCGCGCTTCCTTATCGATATCGACGCAACAGGAGAAGAGCTGGTCGCCTTCGCTCGCGAGCTGCTTCAACGCCTCCGTCGAGGTGGTGCGGTTGACGCCGGTGATCAAGAGCCGCTTTGCCTTTTGCTGGGCTAATAGCTTCATCGCCTCGTCGATGCGCGCGACGCCGCCGGTCAACACGGCGATACCGTCGGCCGTGCGTTCGGGTTCCGGCTTGCTTCGTTCGATGCTGCGCGTGAAGATCAGAAAGCCGATGGCGAGCAGCCCGAAGGCGAGCATCAGCGAATTGAAGATGAGCCTGAGACCGCCCACCAAAAGGTCGAATGTACTCGAAGAGTCCGGCTCTACTTCCGTCACCACTTACTCCCCACCGGGTCGTGCGGGGCGCAAGAATAGGCTCAATTGAATCGATATGAAATCGGCTTGGGAGCGCCCGCGGGTGCGGTATTTCCGCGGATTTAGGCGTAGGACTTGAGCACTCTGATGACGCCGAGCCGTGAGGTGATCATGCACAGGCAGGCAACGACGAAGACCACCAGCACACAAAACAGGTAGCCCTTGAGGTCGAGTTCGCCAGTGCCAACGAGCCGACTCATTTCGGTAGCCGTGGCAGGGCTCTCTCCGAGCATTTGCATGACAATTGGCATTAGGAGGAAGACGAGGCTCGCACTCACGGCGCCGACCAGGCCGGCGCGGACTCCGAGCCCGACGAAGTGGCGCTCGAACTCGCGGCTGATGAAGCGCTCATTGGCGCCCACAAAATGCAGCACCTCGATGATCTCGTGGTTCGACGCCATGGCGCTGCGGGTAGCGGAAACGATGACCGCGACGGTCGCGGCGGCGACGAGGACGAGCACGGCGATACCGCCAAGCGCGGCCGACCTGGTCAAGGTGCGGATCTCCGCGCGCCAGCGGCGGTGGTCGTCAAGGGTCACGCCTTCGAAGTTTTGCGACAGGGCCTCGCTTATGGCGTTGATATCCGGCGGGTTAGAGCGGTCGATCTCAACCGCAATCAGGCGGGGAATGGGGAGCGCCGAGAGCACGTCGCTATGGCCGAGCCAAGGTTCGAGCAGCTTGGCGGAATCTTGGGCGGTCATGGGTTTCACGTGGGTGATGCCGGCCTGCTTGGCGAGAAACAGCGATACGAGCGTCATCTTCTTCTCTATGTCGGCGGTGTTCACCGGATCGAGCTCGATGGTGATCTCACTCGAGATGTCCTTGACCCAGGCGTCCGCGGATTGATTGACCATGTAGACCGCGCCGGCGGTGAGGCACGCGAGGAATGACATGATGGCGATCACCACGGTCAAGGCATTGCCGGCAATCGATGCCGACGGGACGATCTGCGCCGTCTTCGGCTGGAAGCGCGCCGGCAGCAGCCCAGCAACGAGGTTGCGCCAGGGATAGTCGCGAATGTCGGCGATCAGGTGCACGGCGTTCAACGGATCTCCAGATGGCCTTGGTAGAGCACGAGGCGCGGGGCGTCGAGCTGGTCCATCAGGCCATAGTCGTGGGTGGCGATGATCACAGAGGTGCCAAGGCGGTTGAGCTCGACGAAGAGTCGCAACAGACGATCGGCGATGACCGGATCAACGTTGCCGGTGGGCTCGTCGGCGAGCAAGAGTTCGGGGCGCCCAATCACCGCGCGGGCGATGGCAGCCCTTTGCTTTTCGCCGCCGGAGAGAACTTCGGGATAGGCATTGATGCGGTCGCCGAGGCCCACCCAGCGCAAGAGGTCGGTGACATCCTCGCCATAGTCGCCCTCCTTTTTGCCCAGGACCCGCAAAGGGAGCGCTACATTCTCCCAAGTGGTCAGATGATCGAGCAGGCGGAAGTCCTGGAACACGATGCCGATGCGGCGCCTCAGCTCCGCCCTCCCGGCGGCAGAGAGATCGGACACGTTCTCGCCGAAAACAAAGATCAAGCCTCGCGTCGGCCGCAGCGACATGAAAAGAAGACGCAGCAGCGACGTCTTGCCAGCGCCGGAGGGCCCGGTGAGAAAGTGAAATGACCCCGGAAGCACATGAAAGTTGACGTCCTGCAGGATCTCTGGACCATTGCCGTAGCGCAGTCCGACATTTTCAAAGCGGATCACGCGATCGTCCTCGATCCTCTTAACATTCGGCCCAACTTGCGTCTTTATGCTGAACTCGCTGTCCGGTATCAATGGATTTGGGCAATGGCATGGGCCGCTCCACAAAATGCACAAAGCCCGCCCTAGGGGTTCTAGACGATGACGGTCATTATCTGTCCGGCTTGCAATACTCGCTTCGAGACCCCGGCAGTCATTCCGCCGTCTGGTCGGAAGGTTCGCTGTAGCAAATGCGGCAACGTGTGGCAGGCGACGGCAGTGATCGAGCCCGCAAGGCCTCCAGTCGTCTCGGCGCCGACACCTCCTTCCGTCGAGCCTGGTCCGGTTGTCATGGCGCCGCGCCCCGCTCCAGCAGGACCTCGTCCCGTCGCTGCGCCGCGTCCCTCTCCGGCAGAGCCGCGTCCGGCTCCAACGGGACTTGGCAACACCATGGGCCGGTTCCAAGGCGCGCGCGCGTCGCCTGGCGCCCCAGGCGTTTCGCCCAAGCCGACCAACGACCCAGTGCCTGTGGCGGGGCCCCCGTTCGGCGTTGACGACAACTCTCAACCCGATATGGCGGGGGCGAATTCCCGCCAGTCTGCTGCTGAGGCATCGGCGCAAGATCTCGGCGGCTATAATCCCGGAGCGCTGGTCAATCCGGACGCCGGATTGGCAACGAACGTCCCCATCGCCCAAGGCCGAAAGCGGAAATTGCCGCCCCCCGTCGCTATCGGCTGGGGTGTGCTTGCACTTCTGCTCATCATCCTCGCCGCCATGATCGCGCTTGCGCCCAAGACCGTCGTGTCGATGCTGCCCGGCGCGGCGCGGCTCTATGCCGTGTTGGGCAAGCCCGTGAATACGCGCGGCCTGGCCATCCAAAATGTCCAACCCGCGTGGAGCGACGCCGATGGCCAGCGGGTGCTGCAGGTTACTGGTGAAATCGTCAACCTCACCTCAAGCGAGGTGAGCGTGCCGACGGTGGTGATCGCCTTGCAGGATAAGACCGGCAAGGAGCTGTCGCAGTACACCGCAAAGGTGCTGCCGCTTGCCGCCAACGGCAAGTCGCCGTTCACAGTGGAAATCCCCTCGCCTCCGGAAACCGTCAGCGCCCTCAAGGTTCGTTTTGCCAAGGCCGATTGACGGCCATGGGCGCGGCTGCCGAGGACGTGGTCAAGCCGCTGTTCAGCGCCGAAGCGATCGCCAGACGAATCGATCAGCTCGCCTGCGACATCGCCTCGACTAAGCTCGACGACCCCGTCGTCATTGCCGTGCTCAAGGGAAGCTTCATCTTCGCTGCCGATCTAATCAGGGCCCTTCACCGCCGAGGCCTCAAGCTCGAAATCGATTTCATCTATCTCGCAAGCTATGACGGTAAGCAGACGTCGCGCGGCGAAGTCAGAGTGCTGCGCGACGTGGGAAGCTATGTCAGAGGCCGCAACGTGATCATCGTCGACGACATCTTCGACTCCGGCCGGACACTTGCCTTCGCCAAGACGCATCTAAGAGAGCATGGCGCGAGGTGCGTGCTCACCTGCGTGCTAGTCGACAAGCAGGTGCGGCGCGCGGAACCGATCACGCCGGATTTCAGAGGGTTCTCTTGCCCCCCGGTGTTCGTCGTCGGATACGGCATGGATTTCCACAACCGCTATCGTGAGCTTCCCTACATTGGCGAGATGAAGGCCTCTGGCTAATAGGACCTGATCAGGCGCTCGAGATAATCGAGCTCGATCATCGGCCGCGTGGGATCGCCGAGTCGGCGGCGAAGCTCGTCTAGCACCTCACGCGCGCGCTGAATGTCGATCGCGTCGGGAACCTTCACGCTGAGGCCGAGGTCGGGACGGTGGCTGCGATCAGGCCGTCCGAGCGGGTCTTTTCCGCTATTGCCTTGGCCCTTTCCGGCCTGGGCTTCGCCGTGATCCATCATCTGCTCGGCGAGAGACTGAGTGCCCTGGCGCAACTGATCGAGGGCGCGGCCCTGCTCCTCGGTGGCACGGTCGAGATTGGGCTCCTTCATGGCCTCCTGGGCATTGCCCATGGCTTCGTGAGCGTCCTTGAACTGGTCCGGTGGATTGGCGCCTTCAATGCGGAACCGGTCGATCAGGCTTTGCAGGCTGTCGCGCAGGTCGCCCTGGCGCTTGCTCAGGTCGTCGAACTGGCCTGGACGCTGTCCTTGTTGAGCTCTCTGCCCGCGCTGCTGGCCGCGACCGCCAGATTTCCCTTGTGAGCTTTCGCTGCCCTCGGTGGTTTGGCCGTTCAAATCGCCTTCCTCTTCCGGATTGCCGAAAGGCGCCATGTAGATGCCGGGGCCGAACTCCATGGGCTGGCCAGGGGGACTCACATTGAACTGATCCGCCTGCTTGCCACCGCCTTGCTCGCGCTTGGCTTTGAACGTCTCGTCGAGCAGCTTCTGTTGCTTCGAGACGAGGTCGTTTAAATCCTTCATCATCTTGCCGACGCGTTGCTGCTTGGCGCTGTCGGAGAACGTGCCGGTCTGCAGCCGGTCGAGAATGTCCTTCAGCTCACTCAGCATCTGCTCGGCAAGATCCTTTGACCCCGACTTGGCGAGCTTCTCGATGTTGTTCAGAAGCTTGTCGAGCTCCTGGTCGGAGACAACCTGGTCGCCGTTCTGGTTCTTTTGCTCCGGAAGGTTGCCCTTCTGCTGCGCCTGTTCGGCAAGCGCCTGCAGATAACGTGCGAGTGCATTGCGCAAATCGTCAACCAGACGCTGGATCTCTTCCGGGGCCGCGTTCTGCTTCAAGGCCTCGCTCAGCTTGTCTTGCGCGGCCTTCACGTCACGCTCGGCTTCGGGAATGTTGCCATCCTCGATACGCAGCGCCACTTCCCAAAGCTGGCTCACCACGCTCGCGATGGACTCCGGCGACTGATCGATGTCGAGCCGCCAATAGGCGTCGCGCAAGGCGAGATACACCGACTTGTCGGGGATCGCGAGCTCATCGCCGATGGTCAGGGCATCGAGGGCCATGGCAACCCGCTCCACGGAGTCCCGCTCGCGCACAAGCTTCTTCCGCTGCTCGACCACGGCCTTGGCAAGCGGCTTGCTGAAATTGCGCTCGGGCAAGATGAAATCGTAGGGCTCGCTCATGCCCATCTGACCAGCCTGATCGCGCGCGACGAGCGTCATGCGCACCTTCAGGCCCGCCCACGGATGGGCGGTCAGATCCTGCGTCGATTTGCCTTCGACCTGCTTCGCGTTGGTGTGCGGCAATTGCAGCGGCATGAGCGGGGCCCCAAGCAGGGCGGATTCGGGCTTGCCGCCCTCAAGTTCAGGAACTGGTGCCGCCGCTTCCTTAGAGTCGGCCAGCGCAAAGCGCGCTTCGGCGCTCGCGACGCCATGGTCGTCGCTGGCACGGAAGCTCAGGCGTAACGCGCCGCGCGGCGTCGTAGTTGGAGTGCCCATGAGGCTGATCTGCGGGGCTTCGTCCTTGATCAGGTCGAAGCGCCATTTGGCGACCGTGGTGCTGCCGACCTTCACATCGGCGGCGCCGGGTGCGGTTAGCGCCAGCGTTAATTCCTTGAGGCCCTGGCTGCCCGTCGTCTTCGGCGTCACGGTTTTTGCTTCAGATCCGTCGTCGGCTTGCGATACGAGGCTCACGCTTTCGCCATGCGGCGCATAGGCGCGCACAATCAGCTCGCTCCGTTCCGGAACCGAGAGCGCGCGGAAGGTTTCGTTGCCGGCGCCAATCGCTTCGCTGCCATCGGCAAGCACGATCGGCGCGACGCCAGTGTAGATTGGCGGCGTGACCCAGGCATCTAGGCGAAGCAGCGTCGACGTGCGGGCGGCAGGCGAGAAGGCAGCGACAATGCGGTCAAAGCGGTTGGGGCCGGCGGCGAGCGTGGCGACGATCAGTACGAGCAGGAGGGCTGAGCGGATGGCGTAGCGATCTTTGCGGTCGGTCCGCGGGATCGGCCAGCGTGGCTTGAGCTTCGCTATCAGCTTTGAAAGCCGCTCGCGATGCGCCGTCCACAGCAGCGCAGTGTCTCCGCGCGGCGTGCTGCCGAGGCGATCCTCGTAGGACGACGCGGGACGATGCTTGGTGTCGGCATTGCGCTCCAGCCGCCTAAGCGCCTCGGCGCGCGTCGGTAGTTGGAAGCGGATTAGCGGCAGGAAAGAAACGAGCAGGGCCACCCCGAACGTCACGAGCAGGCCCCGGTGGACGAGAGGCGGCAAGAGGCTCCACACATCGAACAGCGACATGATGAGAAAGGCGGCCAGCACGAGGAAGGGCCAGAGCAGCGCTTCCCAGGTCCGCTCACCGACAAGCGCAAGCCGGCTCAAGCTCACGCGCCATTCGAAGCTACGGGCGAGCGACTTGTCCTCCGGGGTTTCCGGGGGCGTTTTCTTTCCGACAAACAAATTTCGCATCATCGGCACTAGGCTAACACAACGCGCAAGTTACGCGGGTAGTTTGGAGAGCGATGCAGGCGAATTGGAGACCTTGGAAGCGCGCGCTAGACTCGATCGCGCTTGAGCCAATCGGGCAGCCGCTCCGCCGCCAGCATATCGCCGTAGCTCGGTCTTGGCCGCGTGACGGCATAGTGTCTCCCCGCGACCACTACCTCCGGTACCAAGAGCCGGCTATTATACTGTGACGCAAGCACGGCGCCATAGGCTCCCGCCGTCATCACGGCAATGAGATCGCCACCGCGAAGCTCGGGCAGCGGCCGGCCAATCGCAAGGTAATCGCCGGTCTCGCAGACGGGGCCGACCACGTCGCTTATGGTCATTGCTGCGCTGAGCGCCGGCTCGGCGACGGGCCAAATATCATGGTAGGCCTCGTAGAGCGTTGGCCGCACCAGATCGTTCATCGCGGCGTCGATGATGGTGAAGGTCTTGGGCTTCCCACGCTTCACATAGAGGACGCGCGACACAAGGATGCCGGCATTGGCGGCGATCAGGCGCCCTGGCTCGAACAGAAGCTTGCAGTCGAGATCGCCCACCGCTTCTCGCACGAGCTTGCCGTACGCGGCGGGAAGAGGCGGCGCCGGCTCGTCGCTGCGATAGGGCACGCCCAGTCCGCCGCCGAGATTGACGAAGTCGATGGCGAAGCCATTTGCCCGGAGCCCCTCGACGAGCTCCTTCAGCAGCGCGAATGCATTGCGGAAGGGCGCAAGCTCGGTGATCTGGCTGCCGATATGCATGTGCACGCCGCGTGGGTCGATGCCGGGCAGCGCGCCGGCAAGCCGATAGAGCGTAAGCGCCTCGCCGAACGGGATGCCGAACTTGTTCTCTGCCTTGCCGGTCGCGATCTTGTGATGGGTCTTGGCGTCGATGTCGGGATTGACGCGGAACGCGATGCGTGCCGGCCGGCCGAGCGCTGCTGCCGTCTCGCTCAACAGCCTGAGCTCCGGTTCGGACTCCACATTGAAGGCGAAGATGTCGTGCTGGAGCGCAAGGAACATCTCTTCCCTGGTCTTGCCCACGCCGGAGAAAGCGATCTTCCCCGGTGCCACGCCGACCGCGAGCACGCGGCGAAGTTCTCCTTCCGACACCACGTCCATGCCGGCGCCCTGCCTGGCGAGCGTGGCGAGCACAGCGAGATTTGAGTTCGCCTTGACAGAGTAGCAGACCTCGGCGTCCATGTCGCCGAAGGCATCGGCGAAGACGCGATAGTGCCGTTCGAGCGTCGCCGTCGAATAGGAATAGAATGGCGTGCCGACCGCCGCGGCGAGATCGGCAAGGTTGACATCCTCGGCGTGGAGGATGCCCTGCCGATAAGCAAAGTGGTGCATGGGAGGCTTATGAAGCCTTATTGCAGCAAGCGGTCAATCCATAGCGGCCGGTTTGGCGCTTGAGACATCTTGGTGGATGGATCGGCGGTGGTCTCGGGGTGGGTCGGATTCGGCCGTTCGAGCGAGCCCCGTTTGCCACAGGCGATCAGCCCGACAGTCAGGATCAGCGTAATAACGATAAGGACGCGCAAGGCGCTTCCCATGGTCGTGCCCCTTTGACCCAGAGCCTTGTTCGCGGCCCTTTCCCCCTTTTTATCCCGATACGGCATCCTTCTTCAAACGCTTTATCCACCGCCTGGCCTCCCGCCGTACATTTACAGGGGCTGTACCCCCATAGCTTGTCCGACTTTGGACCGATTTGCCCACATCGAGCACGGCAAATGTGCCTTCAGCGAGTCGCGGATCGACTGATTTCAGGTCCGCTAGGGTGAGCTTCGCCAGGTCGCATTTCTTGCTATCGGCAAGCGCCACGATCCGGCCAGTAACGTGGTGCGCCTCCCGAAAGGGGAGATGAGCCTCCCGCACCAGCCAATCAGCAAGGTCGGTGGCCGTGGCGTGGCCGCGTGCCGCGGCTTTCTTCATGGCAGAGGCATCGGGCTCAAGATCGCCGACCATGCCGGTCATGGCGGCAAGCCCGATGTTTAGGGCGGCGAGCGCATCGAAGACGGGCTCCTTGTCCTCCTGCATGTCTTTGGCATAGGCGAGCGGCAATCCCTTCATCACAATGACGAGGGTGAGGAAGGCGCCAGCGATGCGCCCGGTCTTGGCGCGCACGAGTTCTGCGGCATCGGGATTCCGCTTTTGCGGCATGATTGAGGAGCCGGTGGTGTAGCGGTCGGAGAGCCGGGCGAAGCCGAATTGCGGTGAGGTCCACATTACGATCTCTTCGGCAAGCCGCGACAGGTGGGTGGCAGCGATTGCAGCGGCGGCGAGACTCTCCATCGCGAAGTCGCGGTCTGACACCGCGTCGAGCGAATTCGCCGACGGCCTGTCGAACGACAGCGCCTTCGCCGTCACGTCGCGATCGATAGCGAAGCTAGTGCCGGCAAGCGCCACGGCGCCCAAGGGCGATTCGTTGAGCCGTTTCCTGGCGTCGGCGAACCGTCCGCGGTCGCGGGCAAACATCTCCACATAGGCAAGGAGATGATGGCCGAAGGTGATCGGCTGCGCGGTCTGCAGATGGGTAAAGCCGGGCATCACCGTGGCCGCATGGGCGAAGGCCCTGACGGCCAGCGCAAGTTGAAGCCCGGCGAGTAGCACGTCGATGGCATCGATCTCGTCCCGCACATAGAGACGGAAGTCGGTCGCAACTTGATCGTTGCGCGATCGCGCCGTATGCAGCTTGCCCGCGATGGGTCCGATCAGCTCGGCGAGCCTGCTCTCCACATTCAGATGAATGTCCTCGAGCGACCGGCTGAACGCGAATTTTCCCGCGTCGATCTCGGCGCCGACCTTGTCGAGGCCGCGCGCTATCTCTTCGCCGTCTTTCTTAGTGATGATGCCGTTATCGGCAAGCATCGCCGCATGGGCCTTGGACGCAAGAATATCCTGGCGCCAGAGGCGCTTGTCGAAGTCGATGGAGGCGTTTATCTCCTCCATGATCGCGGCGGGGTTCGAAGAGAAGCGGCCGCCCCACATGGTGTTGGTCACGAGCGTCGAGCCCTGTCCAAAGCGAGGTGAGCGTGGAAGACGTGAACAGAAGCGCAAAACGCGACCGGGACGCGTCGCCGGCCACCATCATCATCGCTGCGTTGCTTGCGGCGATTGCCGGGTTCGGCACGGTATATTTGAGTTTTGCCCCCTCTGACAATGGGCGCCTCGCTGTTTCGCGGGCAACGCAAGGGGAAAATGGAGCGGCGGGACAGCCCGCAGCCTCAGGCGGAGGAGCTGCGGGTCAGGGTCCCCTTGCCGGCCTGAACAATGGCGCCATGGCGGCGTTCCTCCCTCGCCCAAAGCCGCTTGATCTGCCCGAGATCAGCTTCGCCGACGCGGAAGGCGCGGAAAAATCCTTGAGCGAATGGCGCGGCAAGGTGGTGCTCGTCAAC
>DASPOV010000253.1:0-5189 GCA_035625815.1 Methyloceanibacter sp. | reverse complement strand
TGAGGTCGTGATCGGTAGGTAGAGCACGACGTCCGCGCGATCGACGACGATGTCACCGGGAAGCCGTCCGAGGCCAAAGCGCACGCTGGCAAAGGTCAGCGCGCCTACAGCGGCCAGAAAGGCGACCACCCAAAGAGTGTAGGTACCGTCAGCGCGACTTCGGCTTCCGCTTGGTAATGCGCGTCCTGACCGTCGCACGCACGTCCTCAGGCAACTCCTCGAGAGCGTCGAGCATGGTCTTGAGCTCCGCGCGCAATCCGTGAATCTGATCGATCAGGTTGAGCAGGACGGGCACCTGCTCCTCGTCGAAGCCGAGCTTGTCCTCAAGGTCGCGGATGAGGGCCGCGCGCGCCATGTCGGCTTCCGAGAAGCCCTGCCCGGCCTTGGCGGCAGGCCTGATCCAACCGGCCCGCACCCAGACGCGCAGCCGCGTCACCGTGACATGCTGCACGCGCGCCGCGATGTCGCGCTCGGTCAGCATCAGCCCTGCTCTCGGAGCTTCCACCGCGGATCATAGCGGTGCTTGTCGCGCCACTCTGCCGCGAACATCTTCAAATCCTCATCAATCCGTTCCGGCATCACCACGGTAAGCTTGACCAACTCGTCACCATGCTTGCCGTTCTTGCGCTTAATGCCGCGGCCCTTTAGCCGCAGCGTCTTGCCGGTATTGGAGCCGGCCGGAACGGTGGCCGACACCGTGCCGGTAATGGTGGGCACCTCCACCTTGCCGCCGAGCACAGCCTCATCGAAGGTGATTGGGACCTCAACGAGAATGTCGTCCCCCTCGCGTTTGAACACCGGGTGCGGCCTCACGAAAATCTCGACCAGCGCATCGCCCGGCTCGGCGCCGCCCAGCCCAGGCATGCCTTTGCCCTTAAGCCGCATGACCTGGCCTTCCTCGACACCAGCCGGGATGGTTACATCGAGGGTCCCGCCATCGGGGAGCGTGATGCGCTTCTTGGCGCCGTTTACCGCCTCCAGAAAATCGATCTCGAGCCGGTATTGGGCGTCCTGCCCACGCATGGTGAAGCGCTGACCGCGCCCGCGTGCGCCAGCCCCTCTGCCGAATAGATCCCCGAACAGATCGGAGAAACCGCCAAGATCCTCATAACCGGCAGTCGACCGGTACCGAGCGCCGTCCTCGCCGCCAGCATATTCGCGGTAGTAGCGCTGCTGCGGACGCTCCTGTCCGCTTGCATCGATCTCGCCAAGGTCGTAGCGCCGCCGCTTCTCCGTATCGCCGAGAATGTCATAGGCGGCGGTGACCTGCTTGAACTTGTCTTCGGCTGCCTTGTCTCCGGGATTGAGATCGGGATGCAGTTTCTTGGCGAGCTTGCGGTAGGCCTTGGCGATGTCCTCGGCGCTCGCACCACGCGCCACATTGAGAACCGAGTAGAGATCGTCTGCCATCGAGGAGCTTAGCGCTGGTGCCTAACGGTGAGCTGCAGGGGACGCCAAAGGCTGGCACCTTCCCTCATAGCATAGTCATTTGGAAAAAAACGGCTTCGTCCAGCAGGTTGAGATTAGCTTGCCGCGAGTTGAAGGGAAGGGCCGACGCGGATTTCCGCGTCCCGGTCGAGCAGATCCGCTAGCACCTTGAACCTCCGGTCTACCCGCTCCCCTTCGAGATTGGAATAGGGCTCGGGCAAGGTCCAAACTAGCCGGTTTCCTTCGTAGCTGATCGGTGTGTTGGTAAGCACCCCTGGCATCGAGGCCGAGACCATATGGGCGGTGCGGAATGCGGCGCCGAGAATGCGTGCGCGCTTGAGCATTTCCTTGTCCACAAGCTCGATCAGACTTTGGCTGAGTTCGTCTTTGATCGTGCCTTCATGGCGATAGTAGACAGTGAGCGCGAGGAACGCGCGACCCGGATGATCGACGCCGACGAAATTGCCGTGCGCCACTAAGTTCAGGCTTTGAATGCCGCGATAGTCCGGATGGGCGTGCCAGCCGATGTCGGAGAGGAGGCAGGCGGCATGGCGCAATCTCCGTTGCTCCGGCGTCTCGGTCGGCCCCGGAGCGCGGAACAGCGCATCGGTCCAGAAGCAAAGCTCATAGGCGGAGTCGATGGAGCGTGAGCGGCGCCTCGCCAGATCGTCACAGGCGGCGAGCAGCGGATCCTTGCGCCGCTCCTCCTCCCTCAGCATGGTGCAGAGCAGGCCCTCGCGGATGCCGAAGACTGAGATCACCACAGCACGAGGCCTCGCTTGCCTGAGCAGCCTTTCGAGCACCAGCGAACCATAAGGGATCGTCTCGCGCCGCGCGCTGGAAATGTCGCGAATACCGGCAAGCGAGCTTTGCGACTGCTGATCGAGCAGGCTCGCTAATTTGAGCGCATCGGCGGCCTCGATCCGGTAGTTATGCATGATGTTCAGCGGGTAGTTGATCTGCGTCATGTGCAGGCGCGCGAGCGCTCGCCAGGTTCCGCCGATGGCGTAGAAATCGCGGTCCTTGCCCTTGTCCAGCCCATCGACCTTGGCGAGCTCGGCATCGACGATCTCACGCGCTTTCTTGAGATTGCCACCAGAGGCGTCGATCAGCCGCAAGCCGCCAAGCGGCAAGGTCGCAGCACTGCCAAGCCTGCTCTTGCGCACGTCAATCAGCTCGAGGCTGCCGCCGCCGAGGTCCCCGACAAAGCCGTCCACATCGTGAATACCGGCAATGACGCCCACCGCAGCGAGCTCGGCCTCCTTGGTGCCTGAAAGCACCCTGATGGGCACTTCGATGACGCGCTCGGCCTGAGCGATGAAGTCAGCTCCGTTTTCCGCTTCGCGCGCGGCTGCGGTGGCGATAGCCTCGATCCTTGTCACGCCCATCTGGTCGATGAGCGCGCGAAAGCGCCGAAGCGCCCGGAGCGAGCGCGCCACAGCGTCGGCGCCGAGCCGGCCAGTGGAGGCGAGCGAACGGCCCAACCCGCACAGTACCTTTTCGTTGAAGAGCGGCGTCGGTGCCCGCGTGGCGCCCTCATAGACCACGAGCCGGACCGAGTTCGATCCGATGTCGACCACGGCGACTGGGCTCAGCTCGTTTTTGCGGACCATGACGGGGGCGGCTCGCCGCTTCAGTTGGATTCAACCAGACGTGCAAAGCGCGGCGGCATGTTCTCTTGGAGCGAAGTCCCTCGGCCAGAGAGGCTCGGATTGGTCATGAAATAGTCTTGCGCGCTGAACGGTTCCTGCCCCTTCCCTAACCGGAGGCGTTCGGAGCTCCCGTCCGGCCTGACGCGCCAGCTCTGCACATTGTCCTTGAGATTCGCCACCATGATCTGGTCGAGGATCTGCTCATGCACCGTTGGATTTTTGATCGGGACCATAGCCTCCACACGCCGATCGAGGTTGCGCGGCATCATATCGGCTGAGCTGATATAGACGGTAGCGTTGCGGCTCGGCAAGCCGTGGCCAGCGCCGAAACAATAAATACGGGAGTGCTCTAGGAATCGTCCGACGATGCTCTTCACATGGATGGTCTCGGACATATGCGGCACGCCGGGTCGCAGGCAGCAGATGCCGCGCACCACGAGATCGATCTCCACGCCGGCCTGACTTGCTTCGTAGAGCGCGTCGATGATTTCCGCGTCGACGAGCGAATTCATCTTCATCCAGATCGCGGCTGGGCGCCCCGCCTTGGCGTGATACATCTCCTCGCGGATGTGATCCAAGATGCGCGCCCTGATGCCATGTGGCGAGACCGCCATGGCCTCAAGTTCGGCTGGCTCCGCATAACCAGTCACGAAATTGAAGATGCGCGACAAGTCGTTCCCAATGGTGCGGTCGGCGGTGAAGAAGGAAAGGTCGGTATAAATCTTGGCGGTGACCGGGTGATAGTTGCCGGTGCCGACATGACAATAGGTAACGAGCTCGCCCCCCTCGCGCCGCACGATCAGGCTGAGCTTGGCGTGGGTCTTGAGCTCGATGAAGCCATACACCACCTGCACGCCCGCACTTTCCAAATCGCGTGCCCATTTGATGTTGGCTTCCTCGTCGAAGCGAGCCTTGAGCTCAACCACGGCGGTCACCGACTTTCCGGCTTCTACCGCGTCCTTCAGCGCCTCGATGATCGGCGAGGTCTTGCTCGTGCGGTAGAGCGTCCATTTGATCGCCACCACATCCGGGTCGGCAGTCGCCTGCTTAAGGAATTGCAGCACCACGTCGAAGGATTCGTAAGGGTGATGGACGATGATGTCCTTCTCGCGGATGGCGGCGAAGCAATCGCCGTTATGCTCGCGGATGCGTTCCGGGAAGCGGCTGATATAGGGCGGGAACTTGAGGTCGGGCCGATCGGCGACGATGAGCTGCATCGTGTCGGTAACGCCGATCAAGCCCTTCTGCACGAAGCTCTCGCGCTCCGAAACCTTGAGCTCCTTCATGACGAACCGCTGCAGCCGCGCCGGCATTGAAGCCTCGATCTCGAGCCTGATCACCGAGCCGCGGCGCCTTCTCTTCAGCGCAGATTCGAACAGGCGGACGAGATCCTCAGCTTCTTCCTGGACCTCGATGTCACTGTCGCGCAGCACGCGGAAAGCGCCCTGGCTCCGCACGCGGTAGCCCGGGAACAGGCGCGACACGAAAATTCCGACCACGGTTTCAAGCCTGATGAACCGGATCGCACCATCGGCCCCTCCCCCCGAAGGCAGCTGGATGAAGCGGTTGAGCTGCGGCGGGATTGGCATGAGCGCGTGCATGGTGCGCAGCGACCCTTCGCGCACGAGCTCGAGCCCAAGCGTGAAGCCGAAATTGGGAATAAAGGGGAAGGGATGTGCCGGGTCGACGGCGATCGGCGTCAGCACCGGGAAGATGTAGCCGAGGAAATGGTCTTCGAGCCAGTTGCGCTCGGTGTCGGTGAGCTGATCTGCCTGAAGTACGCGGATGCCAGATTCCGCCAGCAGCGCCTCGAGGCTGACCCAGCTCTCCTGCTGCTCGTCGGTGAGCTCGGCGACAAACCGATTGATGCGGTCGAGCTGCTCTGCCGGCGTCAGGCCGTCCTGGCTCGGCGTCTCGATGCCGGCGACGACTTGGCCGCGAAGACCAGCGACGCGCACCATATAGAACTCGTCGAGGTTCGATGCCGAGATAGACAGAAAGCGCAGGCGCTCAAGCAGCGGGTGGCGCTCGTTCACAGCCTCCTCAAGAACCCTCCGGTTGAAATGCAGCCAGGACAGTTCGCGGTTGAAGAACCGATGCGGCCCGAAT
>DASPOV010000252.1:0-7309 GCA_035625815.1 Methyloceanibacter sp. | reverse complement strand
CGAAAGAATCTCATCGACATCGGCGGTAAGCTCTTTCTCCGGCGCAACGACCGGCGTCGCGCTCCGTGCCAGAATGGCGATGCGGTAGACGAGAAAGCCGTGGCGCGAGTAGATCGCCTCGTCGCCGGGACCGAGATAGGCCGTGGCAAGCAGGCTGAGCAGCTCGTCGGAGCCCGCGCCGCAGACGATGCGCGTCGGATCAAGCCCGTAGAGCTTGCCAATCGCTTCCCGCAATGGTCTCGCCGAACCGTCGGGGTAACGCGACAAGCTCTGCGCTTCGGCGAGGTAGGCCTTGACGGCGCGCGGTGAGGGGCCGAACGGCGTCTCGTTGGAGGAGAGCTTGATCACGGGGGCGCCGCCTTCAAGCGCGCTTTGTCCCGGCACGTAAGGCGCGATGTCGAGGATGCCTTGCCGAGGGCGCAAGGTCCGCTTCGCCGTCATTTTGCTCTCCTTGGTGTCGATCCGTCGCCGTGGCTTCCGTCTGGCGCGGGGGCTTCTCATAGGACCTTTCCTTTTCCCAAGGCAAAGAAAAGATTGACTTTCGACACTAAGCTCCTAGCTAACGCCGAATTGTAAGATTAGGAGGCACTATTGGCCTCCCGAACGGAATGGAGCCAGGGACTTAGATTGATGAGTGAAGCGCCGGCATCGCAAGCCTTCCTGGATCATTCCATTCGGCTTGCACAGATCACCAATCCGCAAAGCGAAATCGCGCATTTCGACGCTCCGCTTCCACTCGATTGCGGTGAGAAGCTTGTGCCCTTCTCGATCGCCTATCAGACCTACGGCACGCTGAACGCGGATAAGTCGAACCTCGTGCTGGTCTGTCATGCGCTGACCGGCGACCAGCATGTGGCCAACATCCACCCCGTGACCGGCAAGCCAGGCTGGTGGGACACCATGGTCGGTCCCGGTAAGCCCATCGACACCAACCGCTTCTTCGTGCTCTGCCCCAATGTAATTGGCGGCTGCATGGGCTCGACCGGGCCAAGCTCGATTAATCCCGCGACGGATCTGCCATACGGTCCGGACTTCCCCGTCATTACTATCGCGGACATGGTGCGGGCGCAGGCGCGGCTCCTCGATCATTTCGGTGCCGCGGACGTGCTCTGCGTGCTTGGTGGCTCCATGGGCGGCATGCAGGTGCTCGAATGGACATCGACCTATAAGGACCGCGTGTTCGCGGCGGTACCGATCGCCTGCGCCGCACGCCACTCCTCGCAGAACATCGCTTTCCATGAGGTCGGCCGCCAAGCGGTGATGGCCGATCCGGACTGGTGCCATGGCCGTTATCTCAACGAGGGTAAGACGCCGCGCAAAGGGCTCGCGGTTGCCCGTATGGCGGCGCACATCACTTATCTCTCGGATGAGGCGCTGCACACCAAGTTCGGCCGGAATTTGCAGGATCGCGAGAAGATCACTTTCGGCTTCGACGCGGACTTTCAGGTGGAGAGCTATCTCCGCCACCAAGGCTTGAGCTTCGTCGACCGGTTCGATGCCAACTCCTATCTCTACATCACCCGAGCCATGGATTATTTCGATCTCGCCGCGGATCACGGCGACGTGCTTGCCAATGCCTTCCAAGGCACGCGCACCCGCTTCTGTCTCGTGTCCTTCACGAGCGACTGGCTGTTCCCCACCGAGGAAAGTCGCGAGATTGTTCATGCGTTGAACGCGGTCGCCGCCAATGTCAGCTTCGTGGAACTGAAGACCGGAGGCGGCCACGACTCCTTCCTACTGCACGAGCCAGAGCTGTTCGACACCATCCGCGGATTTTTGAACGCCGCGGCGCGCCATCGCGGTATTGCCGAGCCTGACGGATGGCGTCCATGAACCTGAACGTCCCACCCCATGCCGTGCGGAGCACCGATACCTCGCGCGTCGACCTCCTACTCATCGCGGAGATGGTGACGTCTGGGGCGCGCGTGCTCGATATTGGTTGCGGCGATGGGACGCTGCTGCGCCTGCTCGCCGCCAAGCGCGGCGTCGATGCGAGGGGCATCGAGCTGAGCCAGGCTGGAGTGAACTCCTGCGTGGCGCAAGGGCTCGCTGTGATCCAGGGTGACGCCGACGCCGATCTGGTCTACTATCCGCATCTTGCCTTTGATTACGCGATCCTAAGCCAGACTATCCAAGCGACCTACTCACCGCGGCATGTGCTCGAGCAGCTCTTGCGCATCGGCCGCCGGGCGATCGTGTCATTCCCCAATTTCGGGCACTGGCGCGTGCGCACGCAGCTTCTGTTCGGTGGGAAGATGCCGAGGACCGACAATCTGCCGGACCGCTGGTACGACACGCCGAACATCCATCTCTGTACCATTCAGGACTTCTTGGATCTGTGCCGCGATGCCGGCGCCAAGGTCGAGCGGGTGGTGGCGCTCAACGCCTATGGCACGAAGCTTGGCGTCTCTATGCCATTGTTCATGCAGAATTTGTTCGGCGAGCAGGCGGTGTTCCTCTTGTCGCGATAGATGGCGCGCCCCTCTGCTGGCACTGGGAGGATGCGCCGGCGGAGCTTGCGGCTCTCCTTCACCGGCACCACGGCATAGATCTGCTTCGTCGCTTCCACCATGATCACGCCGGAGAAGGCGGGCCACAGCATGAGGCCGAGCCGCTCCCAGAACACCGGCCATTTGAGCAAAATGCGCCAGCTGAAGGGCGGCATATAAAGCGCGTACTGCCAATCCTCCGGAGAGAACATGGCGTCCTTTAGGAGCTTGGTAACCTGCGAGCGGCTGAAGGGACGTCCGTGACCGAAGGGTGTCGAATCGACACGCGCCCATAGCCCACGACGGTTCGGCACGATGATGAGCAACCGCCCGTTTGGCGCAAGCACCCGCCACAGCTCGCGCAAAAGCGCCCGCGTCCGTTCGCTCGATTCGAGCATATGGACGAGGAGAAGGCGGTCGGCGCATTCGTCGGGCAGCGGCAGCTCGGTCTCATCGACGAGCACGCTCAACCCCTTGCCTTGGTGCGGCCAGGAGATAACGCCAAGCTCGGCCGGCATGAGCGCGCCCAAGGGGCAGGCATCGGCACGGAAGGCGCCGAGATAGGGCGTAGCAAAGCCGAGACCGAACAGGCTTTGGCCTTGCAGGTTGCTCCAGCGGGCCCTGAGCCTCGCTCCGAGCAGGCGGCGCACCACAAGCCCAAGAGGGGAGGCGTAGAAGTCCTTGAGGTCGATGGCATCGAGATGCATCGGGGCGTCATCCTGAAAGCGCCAGGTCGCGGAGGATACACTCTCGCCCTCCTCTTGGTCGGCCCCATTTCAATCCCGTTTAAGGAGATGCTACGGTCTTGGGCCAAAAATTCAGCAGAAGAAAGACCTATGGCGAGACTCGAAGTTAACCAATTCCCGGCGCGCAGCGACAATTATGGCGTGCTGATCCACGATCCGGACACCGGGGCCACGGCCTCCATCGACGCCCCCGACGCGGACTCGATCCTGGCGGCGCTTGAAGAGAAGGGCTGGACACTTACCCATATCCTCATTACCCATCACCATGGCGACCACACGGCAGGCAACAAGCGCCTGAAGGTCTTGACGGGCTGCATCATCGTCGGCCCAAAGGAAGAGGCGCGCAGCATTCCTGCCATCGACGTTGAGTTAAGCGAAGGCGACACTGTCGCGGTGGGGAACGCCAATGGGCTCGTAATCGAAACCCCGGGCCATACACGCGGGCATATCAGCTATCTCTTTCCCGAGGACGGGATCGTCTTTGTCGGCGATACGCTGTTCTCAGTCGGCTGCGGCAAGCTGCTCGAAGGCGATGCCAGGATGATGTGGCGCTCGCTGCAAAAGCTGATGGCGCTGCCACCGGAAACGCAGCTCTATTGCGGCCACGAATATACACGCGCCAACACCAAGTTCGCGCTCACCATAGAGCCTGGCAACGCTGCGCTTCAGGCCCGCGCCGTCGAGGCCGAGGAGCTTGCCAAGCGTAAGCAGTCGGCGCTCCCGACCACCATCGCGAAGGAGCTTGCCACCAACCCCTTCCTGCGTCCGTCGAGCCCGGAGATCCAGAAGCGGCTCGGCATGGAGGGGCGGGAGCTTTGGGAGATTTTCGGCGAGACGCGGAAGCGGAAGGATAGGTTCTGACCGTGGCTTTTCCCGATTGGCTCAGAGGCGAACTCCCCCACGTCCTGGGGCCGGTCGGCGCCTGGCGACCGCCCGCAGCCCCAGGGCCTGGACGCTCACCGGCTGCACCGTGGCGCCCGGCTTTGACTTCTTTGGCTTCGAACTCGCACCTGACGGCCTCGCGGCCTAATCCATAAACTGGCCGCCATTGATGGTGAGCGTCGAGCCCGTGATCCAGCCTGCCTCGTCGGCGGCAAGGAACGTCACGCAACGGGCAACATCGTCGGCTTCGCCCAAGCGCCCGACCGGGATCTGGCCGACAATGCTCTTCATCACCTCCTCCGATACCCCTGCGAGCAGCTCGGTTGCGACATAGCCCGGGGCGATGGCGTTCACGGTGATGCCCTTGCGTGCGCTTTCGAGCGCGAGCGCCCGGGTGAAGCCGATGACGCCAGCCTTGGCCGAGCAGTAATTGGTCAAGCCCAACTGGCCCTTCTGCCCATTGATCGAGGCGATGTTGATCACCCGGCCGAAGCCGCGATCACGCATGCCGTTGATCACTTGGCGCGTCATGTTGAACAGCGAATCGAGATTAGTGCGGATCACTTGCGACCATTGCTCATGCGTCATCTTCTGCAACATGGCGTCGCGTGAGATACCGGCATTGTTGACCAGCACCTCGACGGGACCCACCTCGTTCTCCACGCTGACGATGCCCTGCTCGCAGGCGACGTAGTCGCCGACGTCCCATTTGAACACCGGGATTTTGGTGTCCTGCTTGAACGCCTTGGCGGCGTCATCATTGCCACCGTAATTGGCGGCAACGTTGTAGTCCGCCTTTTTCAGTGCCTTGCAAATGGCGGCACCAATGCCGCGCGTTCCTCCCGTGACGAGAACTACTCTCCCCATGTGCCTTCCTCCCTTTAGGTGCTCTTCCGGCCTTTAGGCGTTCTTCCGGCGCTTCGCGTCTTCAAATCGATTTGGCCCCGCGACCGGCTAACCGTCGCGAGGCCACTGCACCCCCAATCAACTCGCTCTAGTCGCGCTCGACGCACATGGCGATGCCCATGCCGCCACCGATGCAGAGCGTGGCAAGACCCTTCTTGGCGTCGCGCTTCTGCATCTCATGCAAGAGCGTGACAAGGACGCGGGCGCCGGAGGCGCCGATTGGGTGGCCGATGGCGATGGCGCCGCCATTGACATTGACTTTCGCCGGGTCGACGCCGAGATCCTTGTTCACGGCCAGGGCCTGTGCCGCGAAGGCTTCATTAGCCTCGATCAGGTCGACGTCCCCAATCTTCCAGCCAGCCTTCTCTAGCGCCTTGCGCGAGGCAGGGATGGGGCCAGAGCCCATGATCTTGGGATCGACGCCCGCAGTTGCCCAGGAGACGATGCGGGCCAGCGGATTTAGCTTGCGGTTCTTCGCCTCCTTAGCCGACATCAGCACGACGGCAGCGGCGCCGTCATTGATGCCCGAGGCGTTGGCGGCAGTCACGGTGCCCTCCTTATCGAAGGCAGGCCGGAGCTTCGCCGCATCTTCGACCTTGGCGCCCTCACGGATGTACTCGTCCTCGCTGACCACGGTCTCGCCCTTCCGGGTCTTGATCGTGACAGACGCGATTTCGTCCTTGAACTTGCCGCCCCTCTTCGCGGCTTCCGCCTTGTTCTGGGAAGCGGTGGCGAACTTGTCCTGCTCCTCGCGAGTGATCTGCCATTGCCGCGCCACGTTTTCGGCGGTGTTGCCCATGTGATAACCGTTGAAGGCTTCCCACAACCCGTCCTTAATCATGCTGTCCACAAGCTCAAGCGAGCCCATCTTCTGGCCGTTGCGCAAATGCGCGACATGCGGCGAAAGGCTCATATTCTCCTGGCCGCCGGCGACGATGATGTCAGCGTCACCGGTTGCAATCTGCTGAGCGCCCACGGCGACCGCCCGGAGGCCCGAGCCGCATACCTGGTTCACGCCCCAAGCTGTGGCCTCGATAGGAATGCCGGCGGCGATGGCGGCCTGCCGCGCGGGGTTCTGCCCTTGGCCCGCGGTCAGCACCTGACCCATGATCACTTCGTCGACATCGGCCGGCTCGACGTGAGCCCGCGCTAGAGCAGCCCGGATGGCGACCTCACCAAGCGAATGCGCCGGCACGCTGGCAAGCGAGCCGTTGAACGCGCCCACCGGCGTTCGCGCCGCGCTGACGATGACAATCTCTTCGTCTTTCATACCAATCTCCACTTCTCCAACATAACCCAGGTCATACCCTAGTGATTCTTCCCATGGAAGCCTACGCCGTCTGGGTGGTAAGAGTGCGGCAAAGCCTCTGGTGCTGCGCACAAAGAACGTGCTAGTGATTTCGCAGTTGCGGCATGGTTTTGCCTTGGCATTGGAGCCGAGGACCAGGGAGGTTAGAGATACGTGGCACGGGATACCGACCAGGAGAACCGCCCGGTCATCATCAAGAAATACGCTAACCGTCGGCTCTACAACACCGACACGAGTACCTATGTGACGCTCGAGGATCTTGCCGAAATGGTGAGGTCTGAAAAAGATTTCGTCGTCTATGACGCGAAGACGGGCGAAGATCTTACCCATTCGGTGCTGACTCAGATCATCGTCGAGCAGGAAAGCAGAGGCACGAACCTGCTCCCCATCGGCTTCCTGCGCCAGCTCATCCGCTTCTACGGCGACAGCATGCAGCGGCTCGTGCCCAGCTATCTCGAATTCAGCCTCGATTCGCTCACCCGGCAGCAGGAGCAATACCGCCGGCGCTTCGCCCACACCTTCGGCACGGCGGCTTTCGAGACCATGCAGGAACAGGTGCGCAAGAACTTTGCGACATTTGAGCGGGCGCTTGGCCTGTTCAGTCCGTTTTCAGGCGTATCGTCGGGGGAGAGCAAAAACGACCACGCTCCGGCCGCAGGCCTGAAAGAGCCCGGGGAGCCCCCCCGCAGCGACGACGAGATCGCCAATCTGAAGGCCGAGCTATCGGCCATGCAAGAGCGGCTCGATCAGCTCTCCCGGCGTTAGGAAATCCCAAATCGTGATGCCCGTGCGCAGACCCGGGCATTCCAGGGCAGCGGATTTCTAGACAAGCAGTCTGGATTGCCAGGTCAAGCCCGGCGATGACCCGCGTGGTGGCCGCCTGAACGGGAGATGAAATGGGCGCCTCAGGGGTGGTTCAGTTGTTCTCGGTGTCGCCCTAGGCGCCGCGGGCTGGCGATGGTCCCGTGACCGTGAAG
>DASPOV010000251.1:0-4733 GCA_035625815.1 Methyloceanibacter sp. | reverse complement strand
TCGATGCTGATGCCGATCGCTGGTGTGTTGCGGCAACGTGCGGCTCGAGCGGCACAGCACCTCTCCAGGCGGCACGTCGACGGACGTGTGGTCCAACTGAGGTTCGCGCCGTAACGCTTGGCGCGCGACGAAGGTAACTCCCGCCCTGCCTCTCTCGCTCGGCGCGCACTTCAACACATGCGCAGCTTGGCCCGCTCAAGCACGAGGCCCATCTACGATCTTGGCTCTGGAAGTGCAACCGCGAGCGGTCAGCGCGGCGGCTCGCCTTCGTCGCTTTCGGGGGCATCGCCCTCCTCGCCAAGCTCATTTTCAAGCGGATCCTCGTCCTCGCGCAGGTCCGGCGCGTCGTCGGGATCGGGCATGGCGAAGCCTGGAGGCAGGGTCGAATCGAGAAGTCCCGCTCCTTTCAACTCATTCAGGCCAGGAAGGTCCTGGATCGAGTCAAAACCGAAATGGCCGAGAAAATGCTCGGTGGTGCCGTAGGTCACCGGGCGTCCCGGCGCGCGCCGCCTGCCCCTGAGCTTGATCCAGCCGGTTTCGAGTAGAACATCGAGCGTACCCTTGGAGGTGCTCACGCCTCTGATCTCCTCGATCTCGGCACGTGTGACCGGCTGGTGATAGGCAATGATTGCCAAGGTTTCCAGCGCGGCGCGCGACAGGCGTCGCTGCTCGACCGCCTCGCGCTCGAGCAGAAAGGCGAGGTCCTCGGCGGTGCGGAACGCCCATTTGCCAGCGACGCGCACGAGATTGACACCGCGGGCGGCATAAAGGCTCTGCAACTCCGCAAGCAAGACGGCGACGTCCTCCCCTTCCGCAAAATGCTCGGCAAGCTCGGCCTGGTCGAGAGGCACCGGCGCCGCGAACAGCAAAGCCTCGAGGATGCGCAGCTTCTCCTGACGGTCGGCAGACGGGCACGCCATCATATGCTTGGAGGGAAACGGCAAGAGCAAAGAGCCGCGGCGCCCCTCCGGCTTGTCCTCCACGGCCTCAAGCGGTGTCGCCCTATAGAGATTGTCCGCAGTCATTCATGACCTCGTTGTGGTTGTCAGCGTTTTCAAGCGGCCTCGGCTCTGCGGCGACGAACGAAAAGCGGCGCGAACATTCTCGCCTGCCTGATTTCGAGCGCGCCTTCGCGGGTCATCTCCAGCGTCGCGCTGAAGCCGCTCGCCAAGGCGGTCCGGCGCAACTCCGGCCCGAGCAGAAACTCGGCGAGAAGTTGATCGAGCGGCACCCAGTCGCAAGACATGCCGAGCAGACGCTCGAGCTCATCCTGAGCCTCTTTCAAAGACCACACGGTGCGCTGGCGTACCTGCCAGCTGCGAACCGCCGTGCGCTGCCGCTGCTGGGCGTAAGCCTTGAGTAGATCGTAGAGATTGGCACCATAAGTGCACTTGCGCGTGATGCGGAGCGGCTCCGGCATCCCGCGGGCAAAAACATCGCGGCCAAGCCGCTTGCGCGCCATGAGCTGCGCTGCCGACTCGCGCATGGCGTCAAGACGCTTTAGCCTGAAGGCAAGCAACTGGGCAAGCTCCTCGCCGCTCGGCTCGCCTTCGGTGTCCTGCTCGGCCGGCAGCAGCAGCTTCGATTTAAGAAAAACGAGCCACGCCGCCATGACAAGATAATCCGCGGCGATTTCAAGCCGCAACCGACGCGCCTCGGCGATGAAGTCGAGATATTGCTGGGCGAGCGCGAGGACCGAGATCCTGGCGAGGTCGACCTTTTGCGTGCGCGCGAGCGCGAGCAACAGATCGAGCGGCCCCTCGAAGCCCTCGACATCGACGACGAGCGTCTCGACCGTGGACGGCCAATGGCCGTCACCCTCCGCCTGCTCCCACTCGGAGGGGCCATCGACGCGCTCCTCCCGCGGGTCGTTCATGGACTCTTCTCTCATCGTCACCCCTAGCTTTGCTCAATTCACGTGACGCCTCTGTTTCCGCGGGCAGCCTCAGTCACGAGAACAAGCGCCTGATCGGCATCGAAGCACTGCGGCTCATTGAGCTCGGCGATTGCGCTCACAAATCGCTCGGCGCTCTCCCCGTCAAGGGGTGGAACCGCTTTGGCGACTTCGCGCATCTCCTCAAGCTCGCCGCTACACTGCAGCGCGACATCGCAACCAGCATCAATCACGGCGGCAGCGCGGCTTGCAAATGGGCCGCCAAGTGCCGCCATGCCGATATCGTCGCTCATCACCAAGCCAGTGAGTCCGATCAGCTCACGAATCACTTCGCCCATTATAACGGGCGAGACGCTTGCTGGTCGCTCATCATCGAAGGCCGGTAGGAGAACATGGGCAGTCATGGCCAGCGGCGCATGGCAAATCGCCATAAAGGGCCGGAAATCGACCGCAACCAGCTCCTCAGGCGAGGCATCGATCCGGGGCAGCGTCAAATGACTGTCGGCCCTGGCACGACCATGGCCGGGAACGTGCTTGATCACCGGCAGCACGCCGCCGGCGAGCGTTCCCTCCACCACGGCACAGCCGAGGTCGCTCACGATGTCGGGGTCGAAGCTGAAGGCGCGGTCACCTATGATGTCGTGGGCACCCCCTTCCGGCACATCGAGCACCGGCGTGCAATTCACGGTAATGCCGGCCTCACGCAGCTCCGCGGCTATGAGTCTCGCACCAGCAAAGGCTGCGGCGCGCGCGCCTTCGGGGTCACACAGGTACAGGTCACCATACACGCGCGCTGGCGGCATCTGGCGCCATTGCGGCGGGTGTAAGCGCTGCACTCGGCCACCTTCCTGGTCGATGAGAACGAGCGCCTCATCGCTTTCCACTGCATCCTGGAAATCGGCGATGAGAGCGCGCACCTGGGCAACCGATTTGCAATTGCGGGCAAAAAGGATCAGCCCGCAGGGCCGCTCTTCCGCAAAAAAAGCGCGCTCGTGATCGCTGAGAGACGTGCCGGCGCAGCCGGAGATGAAGGCCTTGAAATCCACCACGGCGGGCTAGCGGCCGATCGGCCCGTGGTCAAGCCGCGTTTCGCGTCTACTGTGCCGCCGTCACTAGACAGTCTGGGTGGCCTTGCGACTTCAGTTGGCTGCACAGCTTCGCGGCGGCCGTCTTGTCGACGATCGGCCCGATGCGTAAGCGATACCAGACACCCTTTGCGCCAAGGTCAGCCTTCTGCACCATGGGCCGGTAGTTGGCGAGCAGCGTCGGATATTTCTGCTGCATGTCGGCGAAGGTGGCGAGTGCCTCGGTCTGATTCTGCTTCGATCCCACCTGCACGACATATTGGCTCGGCTTTGCTGGTGCCGGCGCAGCGTCGGCGGCGGCAACTTTCGGCTTCGCCGGGGGAATGGCGGCGACCGGCTGCGGGTCCGCGGCGACGGGCGCTGGAGCGGCTGCGGGAACTGCTGCCGCTTGAGCAACCGCGCCTGGTGCGGCTGCCTGCGGCTGAGGTATAGGCGATGCCGGCGTGGGGGGATCGGCAAAGGCCACCTGTTGTGGAGCGGATGCCGGAGCGGCCTGCTGCGGCTGCGGCCCGGGCTGTGCGGCCGGCGGCATCACGGAGCCGTCAGGATGTACCACGAGAGTCTTTACGCGGCGGGGGCCACCATCCGCAGCGTTCGGATCGTCGACTGTCGCCACCTGGGGCGGGGTATCCGGTGCAGCTTGCGGCGCGGCCATTGGGGCGGCGCTGGGCATCGCGGGAATGGCAACCTCCTCTTGCCTGGGCACAATATGCTCGGCCTCTAGCTGATCTCCGTTCTGAAGCCGTTCGTATATCAACTTGTTCTTGTGCGGAGAATCCTTACCACTTGTTTGCTGCGGCGGCTCCTTGACAGGGCGGCTGTCGGCCTGGACCACCGGAGGCTGCGCGCCTCCACCCATTGGGCCGCCACTCTGCTTGTAGGCATAGGCGAGAGCACCGCCGAGGGCAACGGCACCAAGCAAGGCACTGCCGACCATGAAGATGCTGCGGCTTGTGAGCCCAATCTTGCGCGCGGGCTTAAGCCCGGCATCCTCGGCGTCCGAGTTAAACCGGCTTTCGTCGAGGAAGTCCGCATCGGGTTGCTCGCCTTCATATAACCCCTGCGCCGCACTTTGCTGCGGATATTTGATGCCCCCAAGGGCGATTTGTGGAGGTTGATCGTAGACGGCGTCGAAAGTTTGCAGGGCTTGGTGTGACGGGAGGGGACGCGGTCCCGCACCCATGCTGCCGTGCTGAGCATAATCGTGCCCCATCTGATCGGCGAGCGGATCGCGCTCAGACTCGGTGCCGTAAGGCGCAGCTGCGTCGTCGAGATGTAGAGACTCATGATCGCTGTACGCGTCGCCATCTGAGGAAGCGCCGGCAAAGCCGGTCTCGGTTTTCTCCTCCGGGAAGCTCGCATCCTCAAATGAAGCATCAGGGAAAGCCGCATCTGGGAAAGATGCGTCGCCGAAATTTGCGTCTGGATAATTTGCGTCGGCGAAGCTTTGCCCGGAGTAGTTCGTGCTTGGCGCAACGTCCGCCGGGAAAATTCGGTCGGGAGAACCGGCGTCTTGGAAGCCATCGGCCGGTTGGATTGGGCTCGGCTGCCTCAATGCCGGACGGCTGGATCTTTGCGGCGGCTGAGGGTCGTAGCTCTGTGGCGCAAACGGGTTTGGGAAGTCTGGGCTCGTATAGGTTCGCGTAGGAGCGCTTGGCCCTTGGTAGGACGGGGCTGCGCCATTCGCGCTCGCATAGCGGGATACGCTTGGCGTATGCATGGGCTGCGGGTCCATGTCCCCCTGTCGCGCGTAG
>DASPOV010000250.1:0-3640 GCA_035625815.1 Methyloceanibacter sp. | reverse complement strand
GCAGAAGATCATCGTGCTGATCAATGGCGGCTCGGCCTCGGCCTCTGAAATCGTCGCCGGCGCGCTGCAGGACCACCACCGGGCAACTGTTCTCGGAACGCGGTCCTTCGGCAAGGGCTCAGTGCAGACCATCATTCCGCTTGGCTCGAATGGCGCGCTGAGGCTTACCACGGCGCGCTATTATACGCCGTCTGGCCGCTCGATCCAGGCCAAGGGCATCGAGCCAGAGGTGGTGGTGGAGGAAGAGCTTCCGGACGACCTGAAGGCCAAGGCCGACCAGCAGTCGACGCGCGGCGAGGCGAATTTGCGCGGCCACCTCAAGGGTGAGGAGGAGGACGAGGGCGGCAAGCACGAAGAGGAATCCGGCAGCTCAGCCTATGTGGCCCCGGAAAAGGACAAGGACACCCAGCTCCAATATGCTCTCGGTCTGTTGCGCGGCAGCAAGTCGGTCAACACCGATTCGAAGAAGAAGGCTGAGGCCAATTAGGCCAATGGTCCGTTGCGTTCGGACCCGGGGCGAGAATGGCCCGATAGAGGTTGTGGCCCCGTGATAGGAGCCTGGTCTCGGGGAGGTACAGGGCAATGAAGGCGCTGGCCGTCGCGGCTTCAATCGTGCTCTCGGTACTGTTGCTCTGTATCGCGTGGCTGGCATTTTTCCCGGGCGATGCCGGCGATCCGATCGTTACGGTAGCGGTGGCGCCGCCGCCACCCAAGCCAGCAGAACCGCCGCCTCAGGCCGCCCCGCCAGCACCTTCAGGCTCGCAGATCGAGTTGCCGCCCGGCTTCGGTATCGCCGGTCCAAAGGCGCAGCCGCAGTCAGCCCCCGGAGAACCGGCCGCCGCTCCACAACAGCAAACGGCAGCGGTGCCCTCGGCGCCAGGGCCGCCGCCGGCTTTGCCCCCACCGCCTGAGACTGAAACCGCCTCGATCACGCTCGTGCAGGTCCCTGTCGCCGAGCTCATGGAAGACTCCCAATATGGGCCGCTTCCTAAGGTTGCACCGGATGGGAGGCGGCCCCTGGACGTTTATGCGCGGCCCTCACGCTATGCGGTGAAGGCTGCCGGTCAGCCTCCCCGTATCGCGGTGCTGATCGATGGCATGGGGCTGTCCGACGGAGTCACGGCCGAGGCCATCAAAGCATTGCCGGCACCGGTCAGCGTGGCCTATGGCGCCTATGGGCGCAATCTGCAGGACTGGGTGACGAAGGCGCGGGCGGCCGGTCACGAGGTGCTGTTGCAGATCCCGCTGGAGCCGATGGACTATCCCACCAACGATCCCGGTCCGCATACGCTGCTTACTACGCTCCCGCCTGAGGAAAACATGAAGCGGCTGCAATGGCTCATGTCCCGCTTCACGGGCTATGTGGGCGTCACCAATCAAATGGGCGCGAAATTGGAAACGACGCAGGATGCGTTCCTCCCGGTGCTCGAAGAGGTGAAGGCGCGAGGCTTGCTGTTCGTGGACGACGGCACGACGCAAAACTCCGCCGGCGGCCAGATCGCCGGCACGATCGGCCTCGACTATGCGGCCGCAGATGTTCAGATCGACGCGATTTCCTCGCCGGAGAGCATCGCCAAGGCGCTTTCTCGTCTTGAGGCAATGTCCAAAGAGCGGGGCTCCGCAATCGGGGTAGCGAGCGCCAAGTCCGCAACCATCAAGCAACTCGCTCAATGGGCCGGACAACTTCAGGGCAAGGGCTTCGTTCTCATCCCGGTGAGCGCGGCCATACGTTCGCAGAGTCAAAGCTGATCCTCACCTCCCCATGACGACTGAATTGCCATACCGGCCGTGCGTCGGCGTGATGCTCATCAATCGGCAAGGACATGTCTTTGTTGGGCGGCGCGCCGATCACGCCGATGCTCCGGAAGGTCTCGGCCAATGGTGGCAAATGCCGCAGGGTGGCCTCGACGAGGGCGAGGATCCGGAAAATGCCGCGCGCCGGGAACTCGAAGAGGAAACTGGGGTGACGCGGGCCCGGTTTGTCGGCCGGTCGCGGCAATGGTACCGCTACGATCTCCCTCAGGATCTCGTGGGCACGGTTTGGCATGGACGCTATCGCGGCCAGACCCAGCTTTGGTTCGCCGCGCGCTTCGAAGGTGAGGACAGCGAAATCGACCTTTTACCTAAGCCCGGTCATGAGCGCGAGTTCGACGCTTGGCAATGGGTGCCGCATCCGCTGCTTCCCGACCTCGTCGTGCCATTCAAGCGGCCAGTTTATGAGGGCGTGATCCGGGAATTCGAGTGCTTCGTGCTCGCGGCCTGAAGGGACTTCACGCGCCGGCGCGTTCCTTTGCCCCCGCCACTGCCCTGCTCCGCGTGAGGCGGCGGTAGAGCAGCACACTCGCCGGCAAGAGCAGAAGATCGCCGATCAGGGCTGCCACGAGAGTCAGCCCGGAGAGCTTGCCGAACAGGCGGAGTGAGGGAAGGTCAGACAGCACCGTGACGCCAAGCCCGAAGGCGAGAATCAGCGAGGTGAGCACTAGCGCGGGCCCGATCAGCACCGTTGCCCGCTCCACTCCAATCGCCGGGTCCTCGCCAGGCCGGTCCTCGAGTCTCAGCCGATTCAGATAATGGACCGTGGCGTTGAGCGAGAGGCCGAAGGAGACGATCAGCGCCACGATGCTCGCAAATTGAAGGCCTTCGCCGGAGGCGGCGAGCACCGCGCCCGCGGTGAACACTGGAAACAGATTGGGCAATACGCTCACGAAGGTCACCATCAAAGAGCGGAAGGCGAGCCCGAGGAAGATGCAGATGAAGACGATCTCATAGGTCAGTCCGGCATTGAGCTTGCCGATCATGGTGGCGCTGTTCCGCGCGGCAATCGCAGAAAGGCCGGTGACCACAATGCGGTAACCGGGGTTGGCTTTGCGCACGGCGTCCAGCTGGGCGTTGAGCCTCTCGATCACGGGGAGCAGGTGGCTCACATCGACGTCTGGGATGCGACCCGTTACGACGGCGGAATGGTCCTTCTCGTCGATGAAGCGCTTGGTGAGATAGTCGGGCAGGATGTCGATATATTCCTTGAGCTTCTCCGGCGTGTCTTCCTGGGTCTTGGCGAGCCAGCGGCGCAAGGTCTCGACCGACCACACATTGCCGACGCCGGACTGCGTCTCAAGCCGCGAATGGATGTCGCCGATGACCTTTAACACCTCTGGGTCGTAAAGCGACTTGTCTTTTGGCCAGTCGACCATGATGTGAAGCGGGTTGGCGCCGGTCAGCTTCTCGTCGAGCTGCGCGCTTGCGGCCACCGCCTGCTCGCGGTCCGGAACCTGGTCGGCCAGCCGGTAGCGTGGTGGTAGGGTCGTGTAGATGCCGCCGAAGGCGATCACCGCGAGAAGCCCAAGGCAAACTACGATCTTCGGGTGACGCGCGCCGATCTCGGCGACCCAGCTGCAGAACCGCTTGAGCGCGTTCATCGCCCAGTCATGACTCTTCATGTTGGCCACAAAGGGCTTGGTGTTGCGTCCGATCAGGGCGCGGGTGAGCAGCGGCACGAGCGTGATGCCTGCGATAAAGGCGATCATGGTGGAGAGCGCGCCAGCAAAGCCGAAGGTGCGGATCAGCGCCGAGTCAGAGAAAAACAGTGCAATGAATGACGCCGCAGCGGTGGCGGTGGCCAGCACACAAGCCGGACCCACCA
>DASPOV010000249.1:0-2224 GCA_035625815.1 Methyloceanibacter sp. | reverse complement strand
GCGGCACTGCCCTTGATGTCGCATTGTGGCTGGTGCACTCCCACAAGGCGCAGCTCCACATGATCTTGGTCGACGAGATTCGATGGATTCCCGGTTCGCGCGAGGAGATTATTGGCGATAAAGAGTTGCGGATCGCAAATTCGCCGCCGTCGTGGAGAAAACACTAACCGAGGCGAAACGCCACAGTGTCAAGCTCATGACCTACATTGTGGTCGGTCACGCCGTTCCGACCATCGTTGATTTCATCGAGCGCGACGGATTCGATCTCCTCGTAGCGGCATTCATGGGCGATTCGGCGCTTTACCACCGATCGGCTCGTGGAACTCGCCCCTTGTACGGTTCTGGTGGTGAAATAGCGTCGTCATGAAATGAATTGGTCCTGAAACGACTGCCACTAGGCCAGCATCAGTTAATGTCCCATGACAGGTGTTGAGACAAGAGAGGTCGGGCGCGACGAGGACGGCATGCGGCTCGACCGCTGGTTCAAGGGCCATTACGCCACGCTTCCCCATAGCCGGCTGGAGAAGCTGCTCCGCACCGGCCAGGTGCGGGTCGATGGCAGGCGCGCCAACGCGAGCACGCGGCTCGCCGCCGGCCAGACCGTACGCGTGCCGCCGCTTCCGGACGTGGTGCCAGAGCCTGCGCCCGCAAAGAAGGCGCTGTCTAAGGGCGATCGCGCCTTCCTAGCCTCCATCACGCTCTACGAGGATGACGATGTCATGGTGCTCAACAAGCCGCCTGGACTTGCGGTACAGGGCGGCACCAAGACCGCGCACCATCTCGATCGGCTCTTGGAGGGCTTGAGCGACGGACCTAAGACGCGACCGCGCCTGGTGCATCGGTTAGACCGCGACACCTCGGGCGTCCTCGTGGTGGCCAAGCGGCGCGAGGTGGCGGCCAAGCTCGGCCGCGCCTTTCAGACCCGCTCGATCCGCAAGATCTATTGGGCACTGGTGAAGGGCGTGCCTCGCCCCCCGCAAGGCAAGATCGAGGCCGCGCTGGTCAAGGCGTCAGGACCGGAGGGCGACCGCGTGCGCAAAGCGCGGCCCGGCGAGCAGGAGGTGGCCCAGTCGGCGGTGACCTATTACTCGATGGTGGATAGGGCCGGCCAGACCGTCGCGTGGCTGTCGCTCAAGCCCGTCACAGGCCGCCAGCATCAGCTCCGCGCCCATATGGCAATCCTCGGCCACCCAATTATTGGGGATGAGAAATATCGCGGTGATGCCGAGTTACCGGAGGGCATCGAGAACAAGCTCTATTTGCATGCGCAGCGCATCAGCTTTCCGCATCCGTCGGGGGAAGGTATCGTCGATGTGACGGCGCCGTTGCCGGAGCACATGCAACGCGCTTTTGCCGCCTTCGGCTTCGAGGCAAAGCAAAACGAGGGTGACATCGATTGAGCACGCGCCGACAAGGAACTTTGTGGGTGCCTACGTGATCCGGCTGAGGCGTTGGGCTCGGCTTGACGCTCAGGCTAAGGCGGAGAACAAAACGAAAGCAGGTTGGTTCCCGCAGTGCGCCCAAGAGGTCTCGCGGTTCACGGGCCGCGCCATCACCTTCATTCTGGCAGTGGCGGCACCATCGTGGTCTGGGGGATCTTAGGGGCTCTGTTCGGCTTCGGCGATTTCGGGGAACGTTCTGCTCGATCTTGAGGAGCTCGACGACACGACGCTCGAACTGTTGCGGAAGGATTATGGATGGCTAGCCCGCAAGGCGAAATCCCGGACGAAAGCGCCGATACGCGCCGAGGAAGTGCCGGTGACGCCCGAAAAGTCCAAGTCGCGAAAGGAAAACCCAACGATGACTGACCATGATAAGGCTTCTATGGCCCGAGAGGGCCTTAAGGATAAGCCGAGTCATGCTAAGCGCTTCTACGAGCAGGTCACCACCAAGGATGAGGGCGGCGGCCAATCGTCCCTACTGCTGGACGGCAAGCCAGTGCGCACCCCAGGCAAGGCGCTGCTTGTTCTTCCGAGCCACGCTTTGGCCGAGGCCATTGCCGGGGAATGGCGGGGGCAGGGGACGCGCATCGATCCTGCGACCATGCCGCTCACAAAGCTTGCCAACAGCGTCATCGATGGGGTGGCAGGCCGCGAGGCCGCGGTAGTAGACGATATTCTCAGCTATGCAGGCTCAGACCTTCTCTGCTATCGCGGCGAAGGTCCGAAGGGGCTTGTTGCGTTGCAGACTAAACATTGGGATCCGATCGTCGCGTGGGCGAAGC
>DASPOV010000248.1:0-4630 GCA_035625815.1 Methyloceanibacter sp. | reverse complement strand
TGGAGCATGGAGCAGTTATCGCCCACTACTGCCGTCTCGCCAATGACGATTTCGGTGGCGTGGTCGAGCATGATGCCCTTGCCCATGCGCGCCGCGGGGTGAATGTCGACCGAAAAGACGCGACTCGACTGGCTCTGGAGATAGAGTGCAAAATCCTTCCTCCCCGACTGCCAAAGCCGGTGCGCAAAACGATATGTCTCGAGCGCCACGAACCCCTTGAAGTAGAACAGGGGCTCCAAGAAGCGGCGGCAGGCCGGGTCGCGCTTGGCGACGGCCATAATGTCCGCGCGGAAAATCTCCCCAAGGGCCGGTTCCATTGCCAGCACCTCGCGGAAGGTTTTGTGCAACAGGCCGGTATCGACAGAAGGCTGTAGCCGATGCGCCACGGTGTGGCAGATAGCATCCTCAAGCGTCGGCTCGCTCAAAATCGTGGCATAGATCAAGCTCGCGAGCACGGGCTCGTTAGCGCTTGTCTCTTCCGCCTCGCGGCGCACTTGCTCCCAAATCGGGTCGTAACTTTTGATCTGCGGCTGAACCGCAGTGAAGGCTTTGCTCATGACAACCTCTCGAGGCTCATTTCCCGCATCACTAGCACGGGACTAGGGCCGCTGGGTTAAAAAGTCGAACACACCCTGTTTAAGGCGCGCATCACCGACCGCCTTCATATGATCACGGCCCTCGATATTGAACAGTTTCGCGCCGGGGATGAGCGCCGCGAGCTCGGCGCCAGAACCACCGATCACATCCTCCGTTCCGACCGCGACGAGCGTGGGGACCCTGATGCCGGCGAGAAGCTCCGGCGTGATCTTCTCGCGCGGGCCCCGCATGCAGGCGGCAAGCGCTGCAAGGTCGCTTCCGGTGTGCTCGGCAAAGGCTCTGAAGCTCCGCGCCGCGTAATTGGTGACCTCGTCGATACACCGGGCTTGGAGTGCTCGGGCGAGGGGACGAGTGCCCACCATGCCCCGCACCATATTGATACCAAGCCCTGCGAAGACGACGCTGCGGACGCGGGTAGGATGCCGGAGCACAAGGAACGCCGCGATGCGAGCGCCCATGGAGTAGCCCATGATGTCGGCCCGCTCGATGCAGACATGATCCAGCAGGCGCCGCGTATCTTCAGCCATTATGGGAGCGCCATAGCGATCCGGCTCGTACAGCTTCTCGCTTTGTCCATGGCCGCGATTGTCGAAAGCGATCACGCGGCGGCCGCTTGCTGTCAACGCGCGGATCCAGCCTGGGTCGATCCAATTGGTCGCAACGTTGGAGGCGAAGCCGTGGATAAGCAGGATCGGCTCCCCCTCCCCTTCATCCCAATAGGCGATACGCACACCATCAGATTGGAAGCTTGGCATTCCGCTCTACCATCCTAAGCTGTCGCCGACTATGCTCACGCGCCTACTCCTCCAACATAAGACGTGACTGCCATGGCTCAAACGCTGGTGCCTCATTTCGTGAACGATAAGGGCGTTGACCACATCAAGATCGGCGTCAAGGAATTCCAATGCATGGGCGCCACGCCCCCTTTCGATCACCCGCATGTCTATCTCGACATGGGGAATGAAACGCAGCTCGTTTGTCCATATTGCTCGACACTGTTTCGCTACGATCCCGGCCTTAAGCCGACCGAGAGCGATCCGCCAACTTGCGTCTTTGTGGCAACGGCGCCTCCCGGTGCGCCGGAGGCTTGAGGGCTCGGCAATGACGACGCTCGACCCGCAGAGCCGCATGCTCATCGTGGGCGGCGGCATCGGCGGCCTCGCCACGGCTATCGCACTCGCGCGAACCGGCATTAGCTCTACGCTTATGGAGCGCTCCGTCTTCTCAGGTGAAACCGGGGCCGGCATCCAGCTTGGGCCCAATGCGACGCGCGCCTTGCGCGAACTCGGCGTCCTCGATGCAGTTCAAGCAGTGGCCTTCAGGCCCGACGCGCTCCGACTGTTCGACGGGGTTTCGGGTGAAGCCCTTGCGTCCCTGCCGCTGGGAAGCAGCACCGAGAAGCGCTATGGCGCCCCCTATCTCACCCTTCACCGCGCCGATCTCCATTCTTGCCTGCTTGCCGCGTGCCAACGGCTCGACTCCATCGAGCTCAAAGATGACTTCGATGTGACGGAGGTCGAGATGCTCGCCGACCGAATGGTGGCAACGAGTGCGGATGGGACGAAGGCGGAAGGGACAAGTCTCATCGCCGCCGATGGCCTCTGGTCGCGATTCAGGCAGCGCATCGATGCCCGCGCTGATCTCCGCTTTTCCGGCGCCACCGCCTGGCGGACCTTGCTGCCCCGCGAGCAGGTGCCGGCGCCCTTCGATACGTCCGAGGTCGGGCTTTGGCTCGGGCCGCGCGCCCATCTCGTCCACTACCCGGTGCGCGGCGGAAAGGACTTGAACGTCGTTGCCGTAGTCGAGGGTGGCATTGCCAAGCAAGGGTGGAATTGGCGCGCCGAGCCTGACATGCTGCTTCCCGCTTTCGATCGCTGGGCGAGCCCCGTGAGGAAATTGCTAGGGATAGTTGAAACCTGGCGTTGCTGGTCGTTGTTCCGCGTTAAGCCTTCGAGCCGCTGGGTGCAAGGCCGCATGGCACTGCTCGGCGATGCCGCCCATCCCGTGCTGCCCTATCTCGCTCAAGGTGCCGCACTCGCTATCGAGGATGCCGTGACGCTTGCGGCAAGCCTCGAAGTTTCTAGCGGCGAACCGTCTGACGCTTTTGCTCGCTACGAGTCGCTTCGCGCCAATCGCGCTCGGAGCGTTCAGCGTCAGGCGGCGCGTCAAGGTCGCCTCTACCACCTTCATGGGCCGTCGGCGGTGGCGCGGAATTTCATGCTCAGGCAAACGCGGCCCGAGGCTCTCTTGCAGAGCTTCGACTGGCTCTATGGAGACATCAAGAGTTAGCTCGCGGCCTTCGACCGAGGCGCTCCGGGGGAGTCCGCCAGCGCCGATAGCCAAAGAGCCCACCAGGACCGCGAGCTTGATTATTCCAGCTTGATCTCGAGCCCGAATAAGAGAAAGAATCGGGCCATCAGCCCACGTCGGGTCCCGCAACGCGGGCGTGCAAGGGGTGCGTATCTCGGCAAGCGGAGAATTCGCCGCGGCGAGGCCGAGCGCGGCGTTCACCATCAAGACAAGACCGCCCGCCGCTGCCGGATTCGACGAAGCGCTGATGAGGACAACCCAATTCCCGGCGATCTGCGATGCTTGCTATAACCGCGCCGCAAGAACCGGAGCCTATTCGCTATTCCTCGAGTGCGAGTCACGCGAAAGCGAGTCGTCTCTTTACGGGACGCACCCCGTTTTCGAAACCGAAGGCAATGCGCTTAGTGGCCCGGAGTGCCCCGGCGGCTCGCTTCATAAAGGAACCACACACGCCGCTCGGCCTGGTCGATCCACACCTCGATCAGGCTTGCGGTCGCCACGTCGTTCTCCTCGTCGCAGAGCTCGTGGGTCTCCCGCAAGGCACCGATCAGCGCCTGATTGTCGGATCTGAGCTCGGCCAGCATGTCAAGGGGATCGACATAGTCTGCGTCGTTGTCTGGGATGCGTTGCAGCCGCGCGATCTCGCCAATTGAATGCAGCGTGATCCCGCCCAATTTTCGGACCCGCTCGGCGATTTCGTCGGTGGTGGCGAAGATCTGGTCCGCCTGCTCGTCGAACAGCAGATGATAGTCGCGGAAATGCGGACCGCTCACATGCCAGTGGAAGTTCTTGGTCTTTAAGTAGAGGGTGAACGTATCGGCGAGCAGCACGTTGAGCGCGCTGGCGATGTCGCGGCGGGCATTGGTGCCGAGATCGGTTGGGGTTTGCAGCGGCGCCTTACGGCGGTCCTTGGTCATCGTCTCTTTACTCACGGGATAGCCTCCTAAATTTGCAACCGCGCGCCTCAGCGCCTTGTCGGAAAATGGTGGCGGACAGCCCAAATGTCAGCCTGTCGAAGACTGAGCATTCCTGGGGCGTTCTGTCACGCCCTTTAAGCATGACACGGTTTCCGCCACCTATCAAAAGCGCTACGCGGTTGCTGGCTCCTTAGCTATCCTAGCAAACCCGTTATCCAAGGAGTGCATCATGTTCATTGCCATGAACCGGTTCAAAGTACGGAAGGGATCGGAGCACGACTTCGAGCAGGTCTGGCTGGCGCGCAAGACCCATCTCGAGCAGGTGTCGGGATTCATCGTCTTTCATCTGCTGAAAGGCCCCGAGAAGGACGACCACGTGCTCTACGCCTCCCACAGCCTATGGCACTCAGAGAAGCATTTTGAGGCGTGGACGCGGTCGGAAGCCTTCCGCAAGGCCCATGCCGGATCTGGCTCAAACAAGCCGCTCTATTTCGGTCACCCCGAGTTTGAGGGCTTCACCGTCTTGCAGGAAGTGAAGGCGGAAGGTGCATCGAGCTTCGCCGCCGAATAATCCGCAAAGTAAAACCGAAGAGCCTCAGGCCTCAACGTGACCCTCGGGCCGAATCGCGTCTCCCACGCCGCCACGACGATGAGCGCAACTGCGCTGACGAGGCTGAGAATGAGCGGCGCGACGACGGGAGTGAGCAGCGCCACGAGGGCAAGCAGCCCTAATCCGATTAGATGACAGCGGCCATCGCCCTGTGATGATCTGCTTGAATAAGAGATTACCTGCAACATAGAGCGCA
>DASPOV010000247.1:0-5036 GCA_035625815.1 Methyloceanibacter sp. | reverse complement strand
GACGACCTTCGCCGTGCTGCCGTTGGAGGCTGGGTTCGAAGCGCCGGGCTTTGCCGTCATCGGCGAACAAGACATCCTCGGCGATCGGCTGGTGCGCCGCTCTCGCGCCAAGACCGGCAGCGACGTGCTCACCGAGGTTTCGAGTCTTACCGTCGGCGACCTCGTGGTTCATGCCGATCACGGGATTGGGCGTTTTGCCGGCCTCACCACCATTGAAGCCGCCGGCGAGCCGCACGATTGCCTGGAGGTAATCTACCAAGGCGGCGATAAGCTCTATCTGCCTGTGGAGAACATCGAGTTGCTTAGCCGCTACGGCTCCGACGAGGCCGGCGTCCAGCTCGACAGGCTTGGCGGCGTCGCCTGGCAGTCGCGCAAAGCCCGCCTCAAGAAGCGCATTCGCGATATCGCCGAGAAGCTGATCAAGGTCGCCGCCTTGCGCGAGCTGCGCCAGGCGCCAGTGATCACTCCGCCTGACGGTCTCTACGACGAGTTCTCCGCGCGCTTTCCCTACGAGGAGACCGAGGACCAGACCACGAGCATCAATGCGGTGCTCGACGATCTCGCAAGCGGCCGCCCCATGGACCGCCTGATCTGCGGCGATGTCGGCTTCGGCAAGACCGAGGTGGCGCTCCGCGCAAGCTTGCTCGCGGTGCTTGCCGGCAAGCAGGTCGCCGTGGTGGTGCCGACCACGCTGCTTGCCCGCCAGCATTTCAACACCTTCACCGAGCGCTTCCGAGGGCTCATTGTGAAGATCGCCCAAGCCTCGCGCCTCGTCGGCGGCAAGGAGCTCGCCGAAGTGAAGAAGGGACTTAAGAGCGGCGTCATCGATATTGTCATCGGCACCCACGCATTGCTCGGTAAGACCATCGAATTCGCCAATCTCGGCCTGCTGATCATCGATGAGGAGCAGCATTTCGGCGTGCAGCATAAGGAGCGGCTGAAGCAGCTTCGCGAGGACGTCCACGTGCTGACACTCACCGCCACACCGATACCGCGCACGCTGCAGCTTGCGCTCTCTGGCGTCCGCGAGATGTCGCTGATCGCGACACCGCCAGTCGATCGCCTCGCCGTGCGCACCTATGTGACGCCGTTCGATCCTGTCATCCTGCGCGAGGCGCTGTTACGCGAGCGCTACCGCGGCGGTCAGACCTTTTTCGTGGTGCCGCGCATCTCCGACCTCGATGACGCGGCCGCGTTCCTCCAGGAGCATGTGCCAGAGCTGAAGGTGGCGCGCGCCCACGGCCAGATGGCCTCGCGCGAGCTCGATGCGGTGATGAACGCTTTCTACGACCGCCAATATGACGTGCTGCTGTCGACCTCTATTGTCGAGTCCGGCCTCGACATCCCCACTGCCAATACGCTGGTCGTGCACCGCTCCGATATGTTCGGGCTTGCCCAGCTCTATCAGCTGCGCGGACGCGTGGGGCGCTCCAAGGTCCGCGCCTATGCCTATTTAACCATCCCCGCCGATGCGCGCCTGACGCCGGCGGCAGAAAAGCGGCTTAGGGTTCTGCAATCCCTCGATACGCTCGGCGCAGGCTTCATGCTGGCAAGCCACGACCTCGACATCAGAGGTGCCGGCAATCTGCTCGGCGAGGAGCAATCTGGCCATATCCGTGAGGTTGGCTTCGAGCTTTACCAGTCCATGCTGGAAGAGGCGGTGACTGCGATCAAGGGCGGGGAGGGGGCGGTGATCGAGGATCAATGGTCGCCGCGTATCAATCTTGGCACCTCTGTGCTCGTCCCCGAGGACTACGTGCCCGACCTGCAAGTGCGGCTTGGGCTCTATCGCCGGCTGTCGGCGGTAGAGAGCCATGACGCTATCGAGACGTTCGCCGCCGAACTGATCGACCGTTTCGGCCCGCTTCCGGAGGAGGTGAGGCATCTGCTCGATATTGTGGAGATCAAGGCGCTCTGCCGTCAGGCTGGCGTCGAGCAGATCGACGCCGGACCCAAGGGCGCCGTCGTCTCCTTCCGCAACAAGAGCTTCGCCAACCCGGACGGTCTCATTGCGTTCATCCGTGAGGAGGGGACCGGCGTGAAACTCCAGCCCGACCATCGGCTCATCTACTACGCCGATTGGGGGGCGCCCGAGGAGCGGCTTCAAGGCACCCGCGATCTACTACGCCGCCTTGTCGACATCGCCGGCCAGGTGAAGAAGGCCGCGTAGCGTTCTCGCGATGATGTTTAAGGCTTGGGTGGAGCCTCCGGCGCCGCCCACCAGGTATCGAGCTGATAGCCGTAGATCGGCGTCTCCGGCGGCCGGTGCAACCTTTCCCAATAAGCGAGCCATTGCTTCGGCAGATAGAAGAGCGGGACGACGTAATCGCCGGACAGCAACACGCGGTCGAGCGCACGCACTGCCGCAACGAAGCTCGCATTGTCGCGCGCCTCCAACATCGCCTGAATCATCGCGTCGACGCCTCCGCTCTTGACACCCGCATAGTTGAACGAGCCCTCAGTGGACGCAGCCTCGCTTCCCCACCGAAAGGACTGCTCGTTCCCCGGCGATAGCGACACGGGCCAGTCGAACTGGATCATGTCGAAGTCGTAGGTCTGCTTGCGCCGCTGATATTGAGCCGAATCCACCTGGCGGATTTGCACGTCGATTCCCACTTGCTTCAAGGCGCGGGCATAGGTCAGTAGCAGCCGCTCCTCTCCCCTAGTGGTAGCGAGAATCTCGAAGGTGACGGGCTCTCCGGTGGCTTGGTTGCGGAGCTTGCCATTCGTAAGCCGGTATCCGGCCTGATCGAGTAGCGCGAGCGCCTCTTTGCGCCCCTCGCGGTTCTCGCCTGAGCCGTCGCTAACCGGGAAAGCGAAGGTGCCGTCGATAATTGTGGGCTTGACCTCGCTCGCGAAAAGAGCAAGCAGCTCCCGCTCCTGCCCCTCCGCCGGCCGCCCGTGCGAACTCAGCTCCGAGCGGTCGAAGTAGCTTTCGGTGCGCGCATATTGACCGTGATATAGCGTGCGGTTGATCCATTCGAAATCGAAGAGCTTGATCAGAGCTTGGCGCACGCGCTGATCGGCGAACAGCGGCCGCCGCGTGTTGAAGACGAGAGCCGACATGCCGGCCGGCACACCGATGGGAAACACCGCCTTGATGATCCGGCCATCGCGCACCGCCGGGATGTCGTAGCCTTCCGTCCAGCGCGTCGGATCGTCCTCGAGCCTTGCGTCGATGGCACCTGCCTTGAAGGCCTCAAACAGGCTGCCGGCGTCCCGGTAATAGTCGAACCGGATCTCGTCGAAATTGTATAGGCCGCGATTGACCGCAAGCTTCAAACCCCAATAGTTTGGATCGCGTTTGAAGGTAATGCTGGCGCCGGGCTTCACCTCATTGACGAGGTAGGGGCCGCTGCCGATGGGCGGGACGAAGCTCGTCTTGTCGAAAGTCTCCGGATCGATCAGGTGATGCGGCAGCACCGGCATCAAGCCGATGATAAGCGGCATCTCGCGATCGCCACTTCCATCGAAGGTGAACTTCACCTTGCGGTCGCCGGTCTGCTCCACGCGCGCGACCTTCTGATAATAGGAGCGGTAGTTGGGACGCCCATGATCGCGCAGCAGCGCGTGCGAGAAGATCACGTCGTCCACGGTGATCGGGGTGCCGTCCGAGAACTTTGCCTCCGGGCGGAGCGTAAACTCCACGGAGTTCCGGTCGTCGGGTGCATCCACGCTCTCGGCGATCAGGCCATAAAGGGTGAAGGGCTCGTCATAGGCGCGGGCGAGCAAACTCTCATAGACATATTCACGGATGCCTTCCGCGCTCTGGCCCTTGACGATCAGCGGATTGAGGCTGTCGAAGGAGCCGCGGGTGGCGAGCGTGAGCCGTCCTCCCTTCGGTGCATTCGGGTTGGCGTAAGGAAAGTGGGTAAAGCTCGGAGGCTCCGCAGGCTCGCCATGCATGGCGATACCTGGCGCCGGCTTGCATATGCCACTCTCCGGCAAAAGCAAAAGGCACAAAATGAGAAGTGAAATAAGGGCTTTCAACGGCGATGGTGTGTGGCTATAGATGCTTCCGAGTTGCACATTGTTAGCAGGGTAGCATGGCGCGACAAGACCGACAGGTCTAAGGCGACAGGAGTTGCGCGGATGCGTTGGAAGCGCGCGTCGGGAGCCCCTTACGGTCGCCAACTTGGCCACGTCTACGCCTCAATTCAGGTATTGACCCTAGGACAGGGGCGCGGGGGAAGACCGAGTTCAATTGCCAGCTGAATCGGGGCCCGCAGAAACAGGAAAGGTCGGTTATGAACTCGTCGTTGGATCGATGGAACACGTTCCGCAGCCTGATTGGATCGGTGTTGTTTGCGGTGTTTGCTCTCACGCTCGGGATGACTTTGGCGGTGGCGCAGGGCCAACCGGTACCGAAGACCACGGTACCGAAGGCAGCTCCCGCCGCGCCAGCCGCCGCTCGTGCGGCTGCGCCCGCTGGCGCGCCAGCGGCTGGCGCTGATGCGGGTCCAGAAGAGTCCGCATGGGTGAAGCTCTGCCTGAAGAACGACCAGACGGGTAATAAGCAGATCTGCCTAGTCAATCATGAGGGGCTTGAGCCAAACACGGGGATCGTATTGGTGGCCGCGGCGGTGCGCACCATCGAAGGCGAGGACAAACAGAACCTGCTCGTCAGATTGCCGACCGCCTATTCGCTGGTTATTCCCGCCGGCGTGCAGATCAAGATCGATGATAGCGAGCCGATCTCGCTGCAATATGCCGTCTGCTTCCCCACGAGCTGTCAGGTTCAAATGGAACTGACCAAGGAAATGTTCGATAAGATGCGCAAAGGGAAGCAGATGGTCGTGGCTGCTATGAATATGCAGCAGAAGACTATGGCCTTCCCAGTGCCATTGACCGGCTTCAGCAACACCTTTGACGGACCTCCGGTCGACAACGCCAAATATGAGGAAGCCCGCCGCCAGATGATGGAGAAATTCCGTCAGCGCCAGGCCGAGCTCGCCAACAAGGCCGCCGAGGCTGGGCAGAAGAAGGGGCAGGCTGGCGGCGAGGCTCAAGCCAACGGAGCGGCACCGGCGCCCAAC
>DASPOV010000246.1:0-3267 GCA_035625815.1 Methyloceanibacter sp. | reverse complement strand
CTCAACGACATTCCCCCGAAATTCAATTGCAGCTCAGTTCCTTGAGCCGCCGCCCTGCATATGATGTTCGGGCCGTTTGAGCGCACAAGTAGGCCAGAGGCCAATAGCGCAACATCTACGGACAGGGGGCAACATCTGACAGCGCCGATGCGCCCTCGGGTGCGGTATTGCTTTGCGCTACGGGCTGTTCGCCTATTTGAGTGCGGTGTTTGGAGAACGAGATTAGGACGATGTTCAAGACCCTGTCGGAACGCCTCGGCGCCATCCTCAACAAGCTCACCCGCAAAGGTGCGCTGACCGACGCCGATGTTACGGAAGCGATGCGCGAGGTGCGCCGCGCGCTCATCGAAGCCGACGTGGCGCTCGACGTGGTGCGCGATTTCACCGACGCCGTCAAGGCGAAGGCCGTGGGCCAGGATGTGGTACGCTCCATCACCCCTGGCCAGATGGTCATCAAGATCGTTCATGACGAGCTCGTGCGCACACTTGGGGCCGAGGCCAAGCCCATCGACCTTGGCGCTGCTCCGCCGGTGGTGATGATGCTGGTCGGCCTGCAAGGCTCCGGCAAGACCACGACCACCGCAAAGATTGGCCGGCGTTTGCAGGCTCGAGAAAAGAAGAAAGTCCTGATGGCCTCGCTTGATACGCGGAGGCCGGCGGCGCAAGAGCAGCTTCGCGTGTTGGGCGAACAGACGGGCGTCGCCACCCTTCCCGTTATCGAAGGCCAGGGCCCGGCGGCCATCACCAAGCGCGCGCTTCAGGCCGCAAAGCTTGGCGGCTGCGACGTGCTGCTGCTCGACACCGCCGGCCGCACTCACATTGACGAGGCGCTGATGGCCGAGGCGGCAGAGATCGCCGCTATCGCCGCGCCGCATGAGACGCTGCTCGTGGCCGACGCGCTGACCGGCCAGGACGCCGTGAATCTCGCCCGCAACTTCGATGAGCACATCGCGCTCACCGGCATCGTGCTCACCCGCGTCGATGGCGACGGCCGCGGCGGTGCGGCGCTCTCCATGCGGTCGATTACCGGCAAGCCCATCAAGCTCATGGGCACTGGCGAGAAGATCGACGCGATCGAGGACTTCGATCCATCCCGCATCGCCGGCCGCATTCTCGGTATGGGCGACATGGTCGGGCTTGTCGAGAAGGCGATCGAGACCGTCGAGATCGACAAGGCTGAGAAGATTGCCGCGAAAGTGCGCAAAGGCGCTTTCGACCTCGAAGACCTCGCCGAGCAGCTGAAGCAGATGCAGAAGCTAGGCGGCATGGGCGGCGTGCTCCCAATGCTGCCCGGTGTTGGCAAGATCAAGAAGCAGCTCGACGCTGCCAATATCGACGAGACGATCCTGAAGCGCCACCAGGCGATTATCGGCTCGATGACGAGAGGAGAGCGCAAGAACCCGAAGCTGCTCAATGCCTCGCGCAAGAAGCGGGTGGCGACCGGCTCCGGCACCTCAGTGCAGGAGATCAACAAGCTCGTGAAGATGCACCGGCATATGGCCGACATGATGAAAACCGTGGGCAAGAAGCGAGGGCTGCTCGGCTCGCTGTTCGGCGACGGTCCGCCAGACGAGCTTCGGGCTGATTTCCCATCCGGCGCAGTGCTGCCGCCACTGCCGCCAGGCGGCCCTCCCGGCCTCGGTGGCGGCCTGCTGCGTGGCCTCCCCGGATTGCCAGGCAACTTGACCCGGGGCCTTCCCGGCCTGCCGGGATCGAAAAAACGATGAGAGCTCGCAAGTCACAAGAGAAGGATCGAAAATGTCACTGAAGATCAGACTGGCCCGGACCGGCGCCAAGAAGCGGCCCTGTTACCGAATCGTCGTCGCCGACTCCAAGAGCCCGCGCGATGGCCGCTATATCGAGAAGCTCGGCACCTACAATCCGCTTCTGCCGCGCGACTCCAATGAGCGCGTGAAGCTCGTCGAGGAGCGGGTCAAGCATTGGATCAACGTCGGCGCCCAGCCGACCGACCGCGTGCTCCGGTTCCTCGACAAGGCCGGGATGGCGAAGCGCCATGCGCGTTCGAACCCGAGCAAGGGCCAGCCCGGCAAGAAGCGCGTCGAGCGCGAGGAGGCAAAAAAAGTAGCCGCCGCCGAGAAGGCGAAAGCCGCTGAAGCTGCCGCGGCACCGGTCGAGCCCGCTCCCGCTAAGGGTGAGCAACCTGCCGCCGAATAGCCTTGCCGAAAAACCGGACCGGGTACTGCTAGGGGAGATTGGACGTCCCCAAGGTCTGCAAGGCGAGGTGCGCATCCGCTCCTTCACCGCCGATCCTGGCGCCATCGCGAACTACGGGCCGCTAGAAGACGAGACCGGCGCGCGCCTGTTTGAGATCGACTCGTTGCGCGTTACGCCAAAGACGTTGACCGTGCGCATCAAAGGTGTGACGAGTCGTGACGAGGCGGAAGCCTTGACCGGCACCAAGCTCTATATTCCCCGCTCGCGCCTGCCGGAGCGGGAAGAAGACGAGTGGTATCATACCGATCTGATCGGGCTTGCTGTCATCGATCGCGACGAGACGCCTATCGGCACGGTAATCGCGATCCACAATTTTGGTGCTGGCGACCTGCTCGAGATCAGACCCGCGAGCGGCGGGGCCGCTGTGCTTATGCCCTTCACCCGCGATACCGTGCCTGAGGTCGATGTTGAGGGCGGCTGGCTCCGGGTCGCGCCGTCGGAAGGCCTCTTCGAGTGACGCTTCCGCTTGCAGACGCGCTAAAATGATCCATGACCATTCGCTTCTTCTCGAAGTTGGTACCGTGACCTGGCGGGCTCTTGTCCTCACGACTTTTCCGGAGATGTTTCCGGGGCCCTTAAGCTTGAGCCTCGCGGGCAAGGCGCTCGCCGAGGGAAAATGGGCACTCTCCGCCATCGGCATCCGCGACTTTGCCGCCGACAAGCATCGCTCCGTGGACGACACGCCGGCAGGCGGCGGCCCAGGCATGGTTATGCGTGCCGATATTGCCGCTGCGGCAATCGATGCGGCCCGTGCGCAGATGCCGGCGGAGACGCCGGCCATCTACCTCTCGCCGCGCGGCAAGCCGCTGACACAGGCCCGCGTGCGGGAACTCGCGGGGGGCCCTGGCGCCATTCTGCTTTGCGGCCGTTTTGAAGGCGTCGATGAGCGGGTGTTGGAAGCCCGCGCCATCGAGGAGATTTCCATCGGCGACTATGTGCTCTCCGGTGGCGAGCTTGCGGCGGAGGTGCTGATCGACGCTTGCGTGCGGCTCCTTCCGCGTGTGGCAGGCAACGAGGTTTCGCTGACCGATG
>DASPOV010000245.1:0-3187 GCA_035625815.1 Methyloceanibacter sp. | reverse complement strand
GCCAGGTCAGCTTCTTGCTCGAGGTGTCGTACTCGGCGGTCAGCGTGCCGCTGGCCTTGCTGTTGGTGCCGGCGATGGGCTGGATGTCGGCCTTGAAGGAGAGCATCTCGGCAAGCGCGGGCGATGTCCCCGCACCCAGGGTTGCGGCCACCAGCACGAGCAGCCCCCTGCGCATGGATCTGGCAATCATCGTTCCCGTCTCCCCTTCGAGCGAGGCGCATAGCTTGGCGCGCTATTTTGCCATCACGATGTCGGGAACATTAATGCACGCTGCAGGCATTTACGAAAGGGCGAGTCCGCTCTCCGCAGCCAGGATGTTGAGGCTTAGACTGCCCCCCTGGAATAGCCGGCGGTTTGGCGCTAAGTCCTGCACCCGGTCCCGCGGGACCCGGGAATCCCGATACGAGGTCGTCCCATGACAGAGAAGCTCGCCGACATTGCCGCCGCCATGGTCGCCCCGGGCAAGGGCATTCTTGCGGCGGACGAAAGCTCCGGCACCATCAAGAAGCGGTTCGATTCCATCGGCGTGGCTTCGACCGAGGACAGCCGCCGCGACTACCGCGAGATGCTGTTTCGCGCCGGCGAGGGCATGAAGAACTACGTCTCCGGCGTCATTCTCTATGACGAGACCATCCGACAGAAGGCCAAGGACGGCACGCCGCTGGTCGACATCATGAAGGCCGCTGGCTCCATCCCCGGCATCAAGGTCGACACCGGCGCCAAGCCGCTCGCCGGCCAGCACTCCAAGGTCGAGGTCGTAACCGAGGGCCTCGATGGGCTGCGCGAGCGCCTCGCCGAGTATCACAAGCTCGGGGCCCGCTTTGCGAAGTGGCGCGCGGTCATCACCATTTCCGAGGGCACGCCCACGTGGAACTGCATCAAGGCCAATGCGCATGCGCTCGCCCGCTACGCGGCGCTCTGCCAGGAAGCAAGCATAGTTCCCATCGTCGAGCCGGAAGTGCTGATGGACGGCCCGTATTCTCACCACGACATTGACCGCTGCTACGAGGTCACGGAGTGGACGCAGCGCACGGTGTTTCGCGAGCTGTACGACGCCCGCGTCGCGCTCGAAGGCATGGTCCTCAAGCCCAACATGGTGATCGCGGGCCAGAAATGCGCCAAGCAGGCAAAGCCCGATCAGGTCGCCGAGCTTACGCTGAAGTGCCTCAAAGCCACCGTCCCCTCCGCCGTTCCCGGGATCGCTTTCCTCTCGGGCGGCCAATCGGATGAGCAGGCGACGGAGAACCTCTCGCTCATCAACCAGATCGGCGGGGCGCCCTGGAGGCTCACGTTTTCCTACGGGCGCGCGCTGCAAGCGGCCGCGCTCAAGGCTTGGGGTGGCAAGAGCGAGAACGTGGCGGCTGGCCAGCGGGCGTTCACGCACCGGGCCCGGATGAACTCGCTCGCCGCGCTCGGTAAGTGGAACGTGCAGCAGGAGAAGGCCGCCTGATCGTCCTGTCCGGGGGCGGCTGTCGCCTACTCTGCGTTTTCCCGAACTCAGAGCGCCATTCGACGTTGATAGGAAATTTACCCGCCGCCCGCAGCGTTGGGGCGCCCGGCTTCGACCCTGGCGCCCTATTACCGGAGAAAAGCCAATGCACGTCACCATGGAAAGCGCGCTCAAGGCGATCGAGGCCGCGCGCAAGAAGGCCGTTAAGATCGAGACGCAGATGTGCATTGCCGTCGTCGACTCCGGCGCCAACCTCAAAGCATTCCTGCGCATGGACGACGCTTGGGTCGGCTCCATCGACATCGCCATCAAGAAGGCGAAGACGGCCGTGTTCTTCGGCATGCCGACAGGCGAGATCGGTAAGCTGTCGCAGCCCGGGAAGCCGCTTTATGCCATCGAGCATTCGAACGATGGTTTGATCACGTTCCCCGGCGGTCTACCCATCGTCGATGAGGAGGGGGTGCTCGTTGGCGCCATTGGCGTCAGCGGCTCGACCGTAGAGAACGATTACGCGGTGGCGCAAGCGGGCGTGAAGGTCGTGGGCGTCAGCGATCTGCCTGCCCACCCGTGGCGCACATGAGGCGCTAGCGGTCGGCGCCGCGGTTAAGCTTCTCTACGCGGTCGGCCATGTTGCCGATGAGGCGCACGCGATAAGTCGCATCCTCGCAGGTCACAATCCACACGGGCAGGTCGGGCTTGGACAAGTCCTTGTCTCGCTCGGCATGTTCGGCATTATCGCACTTGAAGCCCTGCTTGCGGATCTGCGCGGCGATGATGTTCGCCGGCGTCTCACTTTGCGCGTCATCGGCCGCCGAGGTGCCGGCTGCGTTGAGAACCAGTGAACCGCCAAGCGCCGCAACCGAAAACAACGCCAACGCGCGCATAGCACAAATACCCCAAAGGACTCCTCACGACCGGCGGAAGCGAATTCAAGCTCCGCCGGTCCATCCTCTGGATACTCTCGAGCCGTTAAATAATCGCGCAATTAGGCGGTAAGGGCAGCGTGCGCCTTGCGGCCAGCGAGGGCTAGGAACACGTAGCTCCATCCCGAGAAAAGCAGGTTGATGCCGACCAGCAACCCGATCGCCCACGTCGCCGAGCTTGGCAGGTTCATGCCGATCATGAGGCCAACGGCCAGCGCGGCGATGCCGCTCAGGAGGAGCCAGCCCCAGCCTTCGTGCGGGCGGACCTGGAAGGCCATGATAACTTCGGCGACGCCCTCGGCGATGAAGAGGGCGCCCAGCAGGATGGTGAGCGTTATGAGGCCCGCTTCGGGCGAGAAGATGAGATAGCCGCCTGCCACCAGATAGAGGATGCCGATCAACAGCTCCCAAATGAAGCCCTTCCAGCCAGGGGCGGCGAAGGCGTGCACGATCATGACGACGCCGCCGATTAGGAACAGCCAGCCGAGGAAAATCTTGGCTGCGATGCTGGACAGCAGCGGAAAGGCGATGGCAACGAGCCCTGCTACGATGAGAAGGATGCCGAGCGCTAGGAACCAGCCCCACTTTTCGGTGATGAGCCGCTTGGTCTCCAAGATGCGTGCTTCAACGTCTGCTGCAGTGAGCGGTTGTGCCATGTTCAATCTCCCCTATTTTGAGCCGCTTCTCCTCCTGTTTCGGAGGGTTGCGCCGTCTCTAAACCATACCAGAGTCGTGCGACGATTTGCGGTTGACCCGTCCCTATGGTGGCGCCAGTGCTGACGCCCGTTTCAAGATCGGTCGCGTTACCGCGTGG
>DASPOV010000244.1:0-3131 GCA_035625815.1 Methyloceanibacter sp. | reverse complement strand
AGCTTTGAAGCCGCCGACGAGACGATGAAATGGCCGCGATTGACGATTTGCCGCATTTGCTTTCGACCTATGGATATTGGGTCGTGGGGGCCTCATCACTCTCTAGAGCATGATACTGCCTTGCCCGGCCAATCGCGGCCGTAATTTACGCCGGCTCGACAAAACAACTTGATATCTTGCTGGTGATTGCCGCGGCTGCAATTGGGGAGATCCTCGGCGACAATATCGGCTACTCCGTCTGCCGGGAAATCGGGGACCGTCTGCTCCTGCGTTACGGTCACTATGTGCAACTCATCGACGCCAGGCCGGCATAGCGGCTAGATCGTCTTCCTCGGCAGATTTGTCGCCCTGCTCCGTCCCCTGGCGGCCTTTCTGGCTGGCGTCAATCGCATGAGCTGGCCGCGATTCCCTCTGCAACGCCGCCGTATCCATTCTGTGGGCGACATTCTATGGGGGGCCGCCTATTATTTTGGGCACACTTTGGAGCATGTCACGAAGCTGGCCGTGTTTGGCCTCACCGCCGCTGCAGTCAGCGCCGTCGTGATAAGCCTCATTGTCGCGCGCCGGCGCGAAACCGAACTTGAGGAGATCGCGGAGCGCGCGCTGCCCGGCCCGCTTCCGACACCGCGGCAGCGAGCCGCATGGTCCCTCCAAAGCGTGAGCGGGCGTCTCCCAACAAGCAGGCTGCCGCTCGCCAGAAAATACTGCGGCTCCATCGTGTTACGCTCTGCCCTTTGTAAGCTTCTCATTGAAAAAAACCGCTTGAACACCCGGTACCGTTGTGGTGGACGGTCGCTCGCCAACGAACCGCGGCGCTTGGTCCGCCAATCAACATGATGGTGAAATCGGTGAGCTCGAAGGTTGCGATCATGCCCTGCATCAGATCTTGATACCGGCATTGCCCTTGACGAGGACTGGCATTGGCCTGATCGGACCGGGCCACCTGGAACGTGGCATTGGCTGCGAACAGCTTGGTGACGGTCTAGAGGTCGCCGCGCAACCGCGCTGCGTACAGTTCCTCCAATAAATCTTCGATCGCTTGCCAACCGGTCATCATGCGGCCTTCTCGCTGTCCGCGCTCGCTTCCCGCAGATCCGGATCGGGCTGGTTGAGCAAAATCAGCACGGCGAGGACCGCCATATAGAAGCGGAATGCCGTCTCCTGGCCATTCCAGGTCTTCGATTCCCACATGGCGAACCATTCGCCTGCGATCACCATGAAGCCGAAAAACCAGACGAGGAACGCAAACAAGGCGCCCGTGATGGCGTAGGCTTTGGCACGATTGAAGGTGGCGCCGGGCGCGGTCCGCGCCCGCCAAAGGTGCCAGCTGCCGATAAGGAACAGGGTGCCAGTCCCCCCCTCTGCGGCAATGATGAGCGCATAGCCAATTTTCCACACCAATGGATTGGTGATCGCCCGGTACATCAGATCGTTGTTGGGGAAGGTCGTGTCCATCTCGAGCACATGCTGCACGAACAGATAGTTCGTGGCGTAGTCGGTGAGGTTGTCGAAGGTGACAAGCAGGCAGAACACCGCAAGCGCGAGACACATTACGATCTTGGTGAGGCGGGTGATCAGCATGGCGGGAGGTTCCCTCGCCTTTTGCGACCTCAGTTCTTGCTTTTGTCGACGAGCGCGCGTTCGGCGATCCAGGGCATCATGGAACGCAGCCGCTTGCCCACCTCTTCCATCTCATGGCTGTCGCATTTCGCCCGCATCGCCTTGAAGCTCGTCTGGTTGAGGCGGTTCTCCAGCATCCAGTCCTTGACGAACTTGCCCGACTGAATGTCGTCGAGCACCTGCTTCATCGCCTCCCTGCTCGACGCGTTCACCACGCGAGAGCCGGAGACATATTCGCCATATTCCGCGGTGTTCGAGACCGAGTAGTTCATATTGGCGATGCCGCCTTCATAGATGAGATCGACGATCAGCTTCATCTCATGCACGCACTCGAAATAGGCCATCTCCGGCGCGTAGCCGGCTTCAACCAAAGTCTCGTAGCCGTTCCGCATCAGCTCGACGAGGCCGCCGCAAAGCACCGATTGCTCGCCGAATAGATCCGTCTCGCATTCCTCGCGGAACGTAGTTTCGATGATGCCAGCGCGGCCGCCGCCGATGCCCGCGGCAAAAGAGAGCACAAGGTCGTGCGCGTTGCCTGAAGCGTCCTGGGCTATGGCCATAAGACAGGGCACGCCCGCGCCCCTCATATATTCGGCGCGAACCGTATGGCCAGGGCCCTTAGGCGCCACCATGCAGATGTCCATGTCGGGCCGGGGCTGGATCAGGTTGAAATGAATGTTGAGACCGTGGGCGAAGAAAAGCGCCGAGCCTTGCCGCATATTGGGCTTTAGATCGCGCTCCCAGATGCCGGCCTGGAGCTCGTCGGGCGCGAGCAGCATCACTACATCGGCCCATTTGGCGGCCTCGGCCACGTCCATGACCGTCAAGCCCGCCTTCTCGGCCTTTGGAACGGATTTGGAGCTGGGACGAAGACCCACAGCGATATTGGCGACGCCGGAATCACGCAAATTGAGCGCGTGCGCGTGACCCTGGCTGCCATAGCCAACAATGGCGACCTTCTTTCCCTTGATCAGATTGAGATCGGCATCCCGATCGTAATAGACGCGCATGCGAGAGTTCCCTGCCCTGAAGATCGGCCGACGCTGGGTGCGAGTTTGTGACGCCGGGCGACGGACTTTGCAAGGGGTCTTGGCTCAAGTGTAATCGGTTTCGAAGCCGAGGCTTGAGGAGAGGATTCCACGAAAAACGTCGACCCCTGGTTCATTTTCATCGGCCTGTTATACGGCGCCTTCGGCATTTGGGTCGGCACCAACGAGCACTGCGATCAGGCGCATCTGCATTTGGGCGTCGATGGTGCTGTTCGGGCTGCTCTACCGCCCCTTTTTCCGGCGCTTCGAGAACCAATCGGCGGCGCTGTATTTTGCTCTCTACAATCTCGGTAGATCGTGTTTCTAATCGGAATTCCGCTCGCAAGCGCGTCAGATCGTTGGCGTCGCGGCAGCCGGTTCGCTGCTCGTGCTCGTCGGTAGGGTTACATCCGTTCCGCGCCGCGGGAGATGGCGGCAAGGCCAGTACGCGAGACCTCGACCAGCCCCAAGGGCTGCATGAGC
>DASPOV010000243.1:0-6152 GCA_035625815.1 Methyloceanibacter sp. | reverse complement strand
TTGGGGCCCATGTCTTCGGGCCAATGCTGGTGCGCTATCACCGAGTTGCCAAAGCGCCTTGGGCTTATCCGCACTGACAGGCCGAACCGTTAGCAAGAAGCCGGTGGTTCACTGGAATACCCTCAGCGCTATTGAGCTTGGTAAGTCAAGTGACCGTCCCAAGACTCTGACGGCGTCAAGAAGGCGCTAAAGAGGGTTCACCAATCGGTGAAAGCCTGGGGTGCGGCTTGCTAAATGACTCGCCATAAAGATATGAGTGGGCGCGGGCGACGGGCAGTTTTTGCCCGGAGTTAGCCCAATAGGCGCAGAAGCGACCTAGTGTTCTGTTTTAGCACTGTTGCACATTTGGTGAGGAGAAATGTCGAATAAGCGCGTCGCCATCAACGGATTCGGGCGGATCGGCAGGCTCACGCTTCGGGCGTTCCTCGAAGCCGGTCGCAAGGACCTCGATTTTGTGGCGATCAACGATCTCGGCTCGGCGGAGATGAATGCCCACCTGCTCGAATTTGACAGCGTGCATGGACGCTTTCCTGGCAAAGTCACCGCTACAAACGGCCACCTCAAGGCCGACGGTCACGACTTGGCCGTGCTGTCGGAAGCCAATCCCGAAAAGCTTCGCTGGCGCGATCTCGGCGTCGACATCGTCATGGAATGCACGGGACGGTTCACCGACCGCGATGGCGCGGGCAAGCACCTGACCGCAGGCGCGAAGCGCGTGCTCGTTTCAGCTCCCTGCAAGAACGCCGACTTGACCGTGGTCTATGGGGTCAATGACGAGAAGCTGACGCAAGAGCATCTCGTCGTCTCGAACGCCTCCTGCACCACGAATTGCCTTGCGCCGGTGGCAAGCGTGCTCAACAAGGCGATCGGCATCCGCCACGGCTATATGACCACGGTCCACGCCTATACCGGCGATCAGCGCACCGTGGACACGTTGCACAAGGATCCCTACCGGGCCCGCGCCGCGGCCACCAATCTGATCCCGACCTCAACCGGCGCCGCCAAGGCCGTCGGCTTCGTGCTGCCTGAGTTGAAAGGCAAGCTCGATGGCGCGTCGATCAGGGTGCCGGTGCCGAATGTGAGCATGATCGACTTGACCTTCACCTCCTCGCGCCCGACCAGCAAAGAGGAGATCAACAAGGCCATGATCGAAGCAGCGGAGGGTCCGCTCAAGGGCGTCCTCGGGGTGAATGCGAAGCCTCTTGTCTCGTCTGACTTTAATCACGACCCCTTAAGCTCGATCTTCGATCTCGAATCGACTCAGGTCGTGGACGGCACTTTCTGCCGCGTCGTTGCCTGGTACGACAATGAATGGGGCTTCTCCAATCGCATGAGTGATACCGCGGTAGTGATGAGCAGGTTAATATGAACGACATTGATGTCTCTACAATTGCCTGCGCCGCCAACGTGAATGGCGGGAACAAGTCGGACTTCTCGCGCATTCGCACCATCGATGGGCTCGATGTCCGCGGCAAGCGCGTACTGCTCCGCGTCGATTTCAACGTACCCGTGCAGGATGGAACCGTCACCGACACGACCCGCATCGCGCGCGTGCTGCCCACCATCAGGCAGCTATCGATTGGTGGCGCCAAAATCGTCGTGCTCACCCATCTTGGTCGTCCCAAGGGACGTCCGAGCCCCGAGACGTCGCTTGCGCCGGTCGCGGCCAAGGTGGCCGAGCTGTTGGGCAGCGTGCCCGTTCATTTCGTCAAGGATTGCGTGGGCGAGGAGGCAAAACGCGGCGTTGCCGCACTGAAGCCGGGCGAGGTGGCCGTGCTCGAGAACCTTCGCTACCACGAAGGCGAGGAAAAGAACGATATGGGGTTCGCGAGGGCTTTGGCCGAGCTCGGCGATCTCTATGTCGATGATGCCTTCTCGTCGTCACATCGGGCACATGCCTCGGTCGAGGGCATCACGCATCTTCTGCCAGCCTATGCGGGGCTCTTGATGATGGCCGAGATTACGGCGCTCGACCGGGCGCTCGAGCACCCCGCTCGCCCCGTGATGGCGATTGCCGGTGGCGCCAAGGTCTCCACCAAGATTCAGGTTCTGACCAATCTGACCGAACGAATGGAGGCGCTCGTTCTTGCCGGCGGCATGGCCAGCACCTTCCTCTACGCCCAAGGCGTGGAGATCGGAAGGTCGCTCTGCCAGCCCGGCGCGGTGCCCGTGGTCAAGGAGATCATGGAGCGCGCGAGACAGCACAATTGCGAGATCGTGCTGCCTCAAGACTTCGTCGTGGCGAAGGAGCTCAAGTCCGAGGCCGATTGGCGGATCTACGATGTCGGGAACATCCCTCAAGACCAGATGATTCTGGATATCGGCCCGAAATCCGTCGCTGACTTGAAACGGCGTTTTGGCACGATAAAGACGCTGGTCTGGAACGGCCCGGTCGGCGCGTTCGAGTTCGCGCCCTTCGGCAACGGGACCTATGAGCTGATGCGGGAGGCCGCGCGGCTGGTGCGGGAGGGCAGGCTCGTGGCGATCGCCGGTGGCGGCGACACGGTGGCGGCGCTCAATGCCGCAGGTGTCGGCCAGGACTTTACTTATGTCTCGACCGCGGGTGGCGCGTTTCTCGAGTGGCTGGAGGGCAAGACCCTGCCAGCCGTGGCTGCGCTCGCGGAGAATCGGGCTTAAGGGTTTGGCGTTAAAACGGCCTTGTCAAAATGTGATGCGCGGGCCAAAGCTGCCGCGTCATAAACGAGGCCCCAATGGCGGATCGCTCGGCGCCAGGTGAGATCATCATTGCCCCTTCGATTCTCTCAGCCGACTTCTCGCGGTTGGGCGAGGAAGTGCGCGCCATAGACGCCGCCGGTTGCGACTGGATCCATGTGGACGTGATGGACGGGCATTTCGTCCCGAACATTACCATCGGCCCCGATGTGGTGCAGGCATTGCGTCCGCATTCGAAGAAAGTGTTCGACGTGCATCTGATGATTGCACCATGCGATCCTTTCATAGAGGCGTTCGCCATGGCGGGCTCCGACATCATCACCGTGCATGCTGAAGCGGGTCCCCATCTCGACCGCTCGCTTCAGCTCATCAAGGGCCTCGGCAAGCAGGCCGGCGTGAGCATCACGCCAGCGACGCATGAGTCAGCGCTTCTGCACGTGCTCGACAAGGTGGACCTCATCCTGGTGATGACGGTTAATCCGGGCTTCGGAGGTCAGGCCTTCATCCCGGCCCAGCTTGATAAGATCAGGATCATTCGCAAGATAATCGGATCGCGGCCCATTCACCTCGAGGTCGATGGTGGCATCAATACCGGAACCGTAGCGCTCGTGGCGGAGGCAGGCGCCAATGTCATCGTCGCTGGCTCCGGCGTGTTCAAGGGCGGCGCTTACGCCGACAATATAGCCACAATTCGCCGCAATGCCGAACGCGCCCGTGCTGCTGCCGCGTGACGTCGCCGGACAAGCCTTGACGCTAAAGTGATGCTCTGGGTCTTGCGGGCAATAAGGGGATGTGGCTTGTGAGCAGTCTGGGCCGTGCGGTTGTCGAAATTTCGGAAACAAGCATGACTGTCACCTATTTCGGAGCGCTGGTCGCAGGGCTGTTGAGCTTCCTGTCGCCTTGCGTGCTGCCGCTCGTCCCGCCCTATCTCTGTTTCCTTGGGGGCACGACCTTCGACCAGCTCGCCGGCGAAGACGAGACACCACCCCACGTCTATATGACCGTGGTGCTCTCGTCCTTCGCCTTTGTACTTGGCTTCACCACCGTGTTCGTGATCCTCGGCGCCACGGCGACGTTTGCAGGTAAGCTTGTCGCCGAGAATCTTGGACTGCTGAGCAAAATCGCCGGCGTAGTCATCATCGTCGCCGGATTGCACTTTCTCAGCGTGATCCACATTCCCATCTTGCACCGGGAGGCGCGCTATCATGCCGACGCCCGTCCCGCTGGGCTCGTCGGCGCCTATCTGATCGGGCTTGCCTTCGCTTTCGGCTGGACGCCTTGCATCGGGCCAGTACTTGCCGCGATCCTGGTCATGGCCGCCGGCGAAGATACGGTGCGCCAGGGGTTGCTGCTTCTGCTTGTCTATTCGCTTGGCCTCGGGATTCCCTTCATCGCCGCCGCCTTTGCCGTGCGGCCCTTCCTTAATGCCTTGCAGCGTTTCCGTCCGCATCTCGCCACCATGGAGAAGGTCCTTGGTGGCTTTCTCGTCCTGACCGGCCTCCTGTTCCTTACCAACTCCATGACCCTTATCTCCGGCTGGATGCTGGAACTGTTTCCGGGGCTGGCGAAAATCGGCTGAGGCGCGCCGGCCATGACGGTGATCGCGCTGACCATTGCGGGCTCGGATTCTTGCGGCGCCGCCGGGGTCCAAGCTGATCTCAAGACCTTTGCGGCGCTTGAAGTCTATGGCGCCAGCGTCGTCACGGCACTAACGGCGCAGAACACGCTCCGCGTCGAGGCCGTACATATGGTCCCGCCGGACTTCGTGTTGCAGCAGATGCGGGCTGTGGCGTCGGACCTCGAGGTCGATGCCATTAAGATCGGCATGCTCGCGACCGGCCCTGTCATAGGAGCAGTTGCCGAAGGTCTGAAGGATTTTGCCGGCGTGCCGGTGGTGCTCGATCCCGTAATGATCGCGGCAAGCGGTTACCCGCTGCTCGATCCCGACGCCGTGAATGCGCTCCGATCCGTCCTGATCCCGCTCGCAACGTTAGTCACTCCGAATCTCGCCGAGGCCGCGGTGCTGCTCGCCGGCTCACCCGCCCGCAATGAATATGAGATGGCGGTGCAAGCCTTGAGGCTGAAAGAGGCAGGCGCCAATGCGGTACTGATCAAGGGGGGACATGCCGAAGGTCCAACGGCCCTCGATATCCTCTTTGACGGAACCGAGCCCCTCCGCTTCGAAGCGCCGCGCGCCGATACCCGCAATACCCACGGCACCGGTTGCACGCTATCGGCGGCCATTGCGGCCGAGCTTGCCAAGGGCACCCCCCTGCCTAAGGCGGTGGAGTCCGCCAAGGCCTATGTCACTCAGGCAATTTTTGCCGCCAACGCGCTCGACATCGGCAAGGGCAGGGACCCCCTGCACCACTTCCGCGCCTGGTGGGAAGACGAGGATAAGCCCTAGGTTGAGAACTCATGCAGTACGTTGAATATTTTGGCGAATCGCGGCCTTCATTGAGTCTAACTGAAAAATTGGCGACGCATCGCAACCCGATACGATCGCCACGCCCAAAACTACCCCTCAGGGCTCGTACTCGCCATCATGTGTCAGTGGCCTTCAATGAGTCCCCAACCTAGGCTTCGGCCGCGAGCGTGTGGCGCTGTTCGCCCAACCCCTCGACAATGAGCGTAAGCTGATCACCTTCCTTCAGAAACACCCGTGGGTTCCGCGCCATGCCGACGCCGGGCGGCGTACCGGTGGTGACGACGTCACCCGGCATTAGCGTCATGAAGCGGCTGATATAACTTACGAGATGCGCCACGCTGAAAATCATGGTCGAGGTATTGCCGGTCTGCATGCGCGCGCCGTTGAGATCGAGGGTGAGGCCGAGGGCTTGCGGGTCAGGCACCTCATCTTTAGTCACGAGCCAAGGCCCGAGAGGGCCGAAGCTGTCATAGCTCTTGGCCTTGATCCACTCGCCGGGACCGCCTTTCTGCAAGCTCCGCTCCGACACGTCGTCGGCGATCATATAGCCGGCGACATGGCCGAGCGCGTCTGCCTCCGCGACGTTCTTGGCGGGGCTGCCGATCACGAAGGCAAGCTCGACCTCGAAATCCATGCGCTCCCAGCCCTTCGGTATGAGAATGGGATCGCTGGGGCCGGAGATGCAGGAAGTCGCCTTCGCAAAGACGATTGGCGTCTCCGGAATGGGCATGCCGGTTTCTTCGGCATGGTCCCGGTAGTTTAACCCGATGCCGAGAAACTTCGGCACCGTCGCGACGGGCGCGCCAAGGCGGGGGGTGCTCTCCACGGCAGGAAGATTGGCAAGATCGAGGTCTTTGAGATGCTCAAGCCCCTTCGGCCCGAGGACATCGCCCGCAATGTCCTTCACGACCTGAGAAAGGTCGCGAATATTGCCTTGGGAATCTAGGATCCCCGGCTTTTCTGCGCCTCGCTCCCCATAACGCAACAGCTTCATTGATCTTCCCCCCGCCACGTTTTTTTGCATGATGCACGCCGGCGCGAGGGGCGGCAA
>DASPOV010000242.1:0-3856 GCA_035625815.1 Methyloceanibacter sp. | reverse complement strand
GATGTCGTCGGTGATGGCGAAGATCTGGTCAGCCTGCTCGTCGAACAGGAGGTGATAATCGCGGAAATGCGGTCCGCTCACATGCCAATGGAAATTCTTGGTCTTGAAGTAAAGCGCGAACACGTCGGCGAGCAGCGCATTGAGCGCGCCGCTGATGTCGCGGCGGGCATTGTCGCCGAGATCGGTTGGCGTCACGAGCGGCGCCTTGCGGCGCTCCTTCACATCCTTGTTCATGGAGGTCTCCTGGCGGGGGCTTCTCGTATCAACGTCCTTATATAGGGACGGGTTGCCTGCTGGTTTATTGACGGCGGTCAATTGTCGCTGACCAGGTTGGTCCTGTAGGGTCAAATGCCCTGGAAATTCGGCCTCCCGACCATCCTGGGGGCCGCAAGGAAGGGCAGCAAGTAGAAGGGAAGCAAGTATATGTACATTGCTATGAATCGCTTCAAAGTGCGGAAAGGTGCTGAGCAAGACTTCGAGCAGGTCTGGCTGGCGCGCGACAGCCACCTCGGAGGCGTTACCGGCTTTATTGCCTTTCATCTCTTGAAAGGCCCGGAACGCGACGATCATGTGCTCTACGCCTCGCACACGCTATGGCGCTCGGAAGCCGCGTTTCTCGATTGGACGCGATCTGAGGCCTTTCGCAAGGCGCATGCGCGGCGGCAATAAACCGCTTTGTCTCGACCATCCCAAAATCGAGGGCTTCACCGTCATCCAGGACGAAGGATCTGTCGAACGTCGCGGCCGTATAGCGGCCCCGTCAGTTGACCCTGACCACCTGCACGAGATTGTCGGAGAAGGTGGGCGCCCGGCCGAGCCCGCAGAACTCTGCCGATGAGATCGAGTTCACCGAGCCGTCCGAGCGGTTGAGGCTCCGCCAATAGCCGAGCGTCGCCACAATCACGCCGTCGCGCACGTCGTCGGTGACGCGCGCGAGCCCCTCGAAATCGCCGCGGTCGTTATAGACGCGCACGGGATCCCCCTCGCGGATCCTGCGCGCGGCGGCATCCTTAGGGCTGATCATCACGAATTGCTCGCCCTGCCCCTTGATCTTGTGCTTCTCGTTGGCATAGCAGGAGTTGAGGAAGCCGTGGCTCTTCGGCGAGATGATGTTGAGCGGATAGAGCTTGGCGCGGCTGGCATTGCTCTGCGGGCTCTCCCACGGCGGCACATAGCCCGGCAGCGGATCAACATCCTCGCCCGACTGCATCGCCTCGTACATCATGCGGAATGGGGGTGCCACGAAGTTCTTGGCGTCATTCACCAGGAACTCGACCTTGCCCGATGGCGTCGGGAAATTGCCGTTGGCATGCGGGAGGCGGTCATCAGGCGTACCCACGGCGAGATGGAAATAGCCGTGCTTGCGGAAATAGTCCATGTCGATGCCGGCCATCTGCGGCGCCTCCCATTTCAAGTAATGCTCGGCGAGCTCCATGTCGCCCATCTTGAACTGGGGATCGTCGTAGCCCATGCCGCCAGCGAGCAGCCGGAAGATCTCCGCGTTGGACTTCGCTTCGCCGCGAGGTTCGATCGCCTTTTCGTTGATCGTCAGGTAGAAGTGGCCCCAGGAGAACATCATGTCGTCGTGCTCGCCAGCCATGGTCGCCGGCAGCACGATATCGGCATAGGCTGCGGTGTCGGTAACGAAGTGCTCGGCGGTCACGAAGAATAGATCTTCGCGGGAGAGCCCCTTCACGATTTTGTTCGTCTCCGGGGCTTGGCTGACCGGATTGGTGTTGTATATGTAGAGGCCCATGATCGGCGGATCGAGCTGCATCTCACCAGTCAGCGCCTGACCAAGTTGAAGATTGTTGACCACCCGCGTGCCGGGCCTGATGAAATCAGGCCTCGAAACGCGCGCCCAATCCACCGGGAACTCCCAAAGGGGCATCTGCAACACTCCGCCGCCCACATGCCGCCATGAGCCGGTGAGCGCGGGGATCGCACACACGGCGCGAATTGTTTGGCCACCACCGGCATGACGCTCGAGCGCCACGCCCATCCGAATGACCGAGGGCTGGATGATTGCGAATTCGTCGGCGAAGCGCGCGACATCCGCCGCTGGAACGCCGGTGACACCTTCGACATAGGAAGGCGTAAACGCTGATGCGCGCTCAGCGAGCTCCTTGAAGCCGACCGTATGCCGCTCCACCCAATCGCGGTCGACAAGGCCGTTCTCGATCAGCGCGGCGATGACGCCCATGGCGAAGGCGCCGTCGGTGCCCGGCTTCGGCATGATGTGCCAATCCGCCTGCTTCGCCGTGCGTGACCGGTAGGAATCGATCACCACGATCTTGGCGCCACGCTTCCGCGCTTCGAGCACGAAGGGCCAGTGGTGCAGATTAGTCGAGATCGAGTTGCAGGCCCAGATGACGATGTATTTGGAGTGGACAAAACTCTCAGGATCGACACCGCCGGTCGGGCCCACCGTGAGCAGCCACGCCGTCGAGGAGCCAGAGGCGCAGAACGTCTTCTCGTTCACCGTCGATCCGAGCCTGTTGAAGAAGGCATCGCCGGCAGTCAGCCCCTGCACCAATCCCTCATTGCCGAGATAGGAGTAGGGCATGATTGCTTGGCTGCCGAATTTCGCGATGATGGCCGTCCATCGCGAGGTGATTTCGGCGATCGCCTCGTCCCAGTTGATGCGGGTGAACTGGCGCGAGCCCTTTGGCCCAGAGCGGCGCAAGGGATAGAGCACACGGTCGGGATTGTAGTGGTGATCGTGGTAGTCCTTCAGCTTCACGCAAAGGGTGCCGCGGGTCATCGGGTGGTCCTGATTCCCCCGTACCTCCACGAGCTTGCCGTCCTCGACCTCGTAGATCATGGCACAGGTGTCGGGGCAGTCATGGGGACACCCGCCGAAGAACGTTTCGCGTGCCAGCTGCTCGTTCATTTGAGCCCTCCCTTTGCGTCTGTTCGATGCCGACTCTTGACGGTTGGCAATCGCATAAACCTAAGGACGCTTGGCGTTCTTGTCGATTAGCGAGCGCGGAAAAACAGCTGACGACAAGAAACTGGACGAGAGCGCCACAGCCTTTCATATATCTGTCTTGCGGGTATCGGCAGACCGAAATCAGCCCATTCGTAACAATTAGGCGGCCCGGCATTGGCTGTAACGATGCAAATTGAGCCCATCATCCGCTGCCCCCATCGACCAGGCGCTCGCGGAGGTGTTTATGAAGGCCGACTATGTCGAAGCCCTGCTCAACCAGCGTCTTGAATTCCACCTTGGTGAGTCGCGCCAGCTGCTTCCCAACCTGGAAGCGACCTACGATCAGCTCGTCGCCCGTATCGCCGCCAATGTCCGCTCCTGTTCGATTTCTGCATGACGGACAGCGACGGGAAGCTCGTCGAGCTTGCTTCTCTATTGGATAAGGGCCCGCTCGTGATCAGCTTCAATCGGGGCCCTGGTGCGATTATTGCGGGCTTGAGCTGCATGCGCTCGCCCGCGCCTATCCCGAGATCCTCGCCGCCGGCGGCAACGTGGTTTCCATCGTGTCGGAGACCGCCAAATGTGCGCGCAAGCTTCAAGCGACGCGCGGTCGGCGAGAAGGTGGAAGGCGAGGCTACCGAGAACGATGAGCAGGGCATGGTCTGCGCTGCGCATCTCCTTCGGGCGCTGGAGCAACAGCAGGATCGCGGCGAGCGCGGCCAGTAAAAACGCCGGGTTGCTGGCGGCGTTGAACGGCTCGGCGAAGAGTCCCTCATTCGCACCCCGCTCGCAATAGAGCAACAAGTGGTCGCTTAGGGCCATGGTCCTTGTCTTCCCCGCACCCCGCTGCCTTTCAATTCCTCCCTTCGCTAGGCGGCGCCACGGCGTGTTCCCGCAATAGGACCTTCAGAGCCTATTCGTCCT
>DASPOV010000241.1:0-2523 GCA_035625815.1 Methyloceanibacter sp. | reverse complement strand
ACGCAGGGCAGGACCTGCATTTGCTCGACGGTCAACGAGCCCGTGTTGCCGATCAGGTAGATCTCGGTCAACGTCACCTCGGCGCCGACCTCCCGGTGCACCCGGTAGCTGATCCCCGAGAGCCGTCCGAGCTGGCCCGTGAGCATCTTGTAGTCGGCCCCTTCGGGGTTGGTATTGGGCTCCAGGACGAGGATCATGGGTGGGCCTTGCGCAAGCGTTTTCCTAGCAAATTCATAACTTTGGCCTATTCTACCCCGAATGCGGGGAAATCGATGCTGCACCGCATTAGCAAAATATGCGACACCCTCCGGCGCGCCCGCCACGATTTCGTTGCCTCGGGGCTCGGCCCTGCCGTAGACTCGTTGCCAATTCCCTTTGCTACCCCCAAACCCGCCCGGAGATAACGATGAAAAAGCTGCTGGTCTTAAGCGTGCTGAGCGTCTTCGCCTGCGTGGCCTATGCCGCCGACACCAAGGACACCACGACTGCTGCAACCGACACCGCCAAGACCAATCCGCAACAGGAAAAGATGAAGGCGTGTCAGGCTCAAGCCGGCGAGAAGAAGCTCGAAGGCAAGGCACGCCAGGACTATGTGAACAATTGCCTCAAGGCCAAGCCCGCGGCGGAGGCCGACAAGCAAAAGAGCAAGATGGCGATGTGCAACGAGAAGACCAAGGGCATGTCGAAGCCCGACGCCGACAAGGCGCGCAGCGAGTGCATGAAAGCTTCATAGGCGAGAAAGTTGCTGACCCCGGTCGGGTGACCTCCTGTCCACCCGGCCGAACTGACAAGGCGGCTCCGGAGCTCCTCCGGCAGCCGCCTTGTTTTATCCAGCCCCCCTCGAATCACCATCCGTCTGCATCGGCCGTGCGTCTGATGCGCAGAAGCATCGCCTCGGCGTTAATGGCGATGTGGCAAGGACGATTTCGTCAATGCCGCATTCGACCCATCAACCTTGAGGAGATGACCATGAAGACGATTCATGCACTAGCCTTCGCAACGCTCATCGGGTTCGCCGTTCCTGTCGCGCATGCGGACGACGCTGTCACCGCCAAGCCACAGCCGGCGCGGGCTGCCGCTACGCCGGTCGCGCAGCCGACTCCGGTGAAACTCTCGCAACAGGAAAAGATGAAGCTTTGCGCCAAGGAGGCGACGGGCAAGAAAGGCGCCGAGCGCAAGACGTTCATGAAGAGCTGTTTGTCGAAAAAGGCGTGAGCTGCCGGTGCGCTACGTACCAGGGAAGCCCCTCTCCCCGCGGAGAGGGGCTTCTCTTACGAGACGCTCACCCCGAGCAGATGTCCCACACCGAAGGTGACCGCCGCGGCGAGGCTGCCCAGCAGCAGCATGCGCGCGCCCGAAGCGAGGGCGCCGCGGCCGGTGAAAAGTGACAGCGTCGACCCGACTGCGAAAAGGGCGAGCGCACTCAGAGCTCCGGCGATGCTCAGAGCGTGCGCGCCGCCCCCGAGCAGGTATGGAAGCAGAGGAATCGCTGCCCCCAGCGCGAAGGAGAGCAATGACGAAATCGCCGCGCCCCACGGCGAGCCGAGCTCGTCGGGATTGAGCCCCAGCTCCTCTCGGGCGAGCGTGTCCAGGGCGTGCTCCGGGTCGGAGACGAGCTGCTTCGCAAGGCGGTTCGCCTCTCTGGTCGGAAGTCCCTTGGCGGCGTAGATGATCGCCAGCTCTTGAGCCTCCGCCTCCGGGTATTCCTTGAGCTCAGCGCGTTCGAGGCCGATCTGATATTCGAAGAGTTCGCGTTGCGAGCGCACCGAAACGAACTCGCCGGCCGCCATCGCGAAAGCGCCGGCAACGAGGCCAGCCACACCCGTGAGCAGCACCACGGAGGCCTCCGGATTTGCTCCCGCCACGCCGAAGATCAGGCTCGCGTTCGATACCAGTCCGTCGTTGATGCCGAACACCGCGGCGCGCAGATTGCCACCGCCGCCCAGGCCACGGTGCCGTCTCTCGATGCCGCCCGGCACCGGGGCGACATGGCCGCCGGGCTCGCGCCGGCTGTACACAGCCATGCCGCGCACCTTCATGGCCGAAAGCACGCCGCGCAACCGCCGCGGTCCCAACACCCCGACCATGTGCGCGACCAGACGCGTGCGCGGATCGGGCAGGTACGGAGGAGGCGCCGGCTTGCCGCTGGCGGTGAGCTGGGCGCGCCAGATGGCCGCCTGCGCTTCCGCTTCGCCAGCGAGACGCGTGAACAACTCCGCGTTCCGAGTTCCGGCTTCGGCCCTGGCGCACGCCCGGTACAGGTACGCCGAGCGCTGCTCTTCGGTCCAGCTTTCCAGAGGATTGCTCATGGTCGTCCACACCCGTGGCGCACTGGGTTCATTGTGGAACACCTACGATTGCGTCGATGCGCGCGAGCACATCCTGGGTGAGTCGAGGCGCTACGTCGAGCGCTTTCATGTTCTCGACGACCTGGCTCGCCCGGCTCGCACCGGTGATCACGCTGCTCACGTGCGGATTCCTGAGGCACCAGGCCAGAGCGAGCTGCGCGAGCGTGCATCCCAG
>DASPOV010000240.1:0-5351 GCA_035625815.1 Methyloceanibacter sp. | reverse complement strand
CTGTTGGTTGGACGCGGGGCGTGAGACGCGGCTAATCCTTCGCGCGCCACTCGTTGCCGACCTTCTCGTATTTCTGCTTTACCGCCGCCCAAGCTACCTTATGGGCGACCTCTTCCCGCGATTCATTCCCGCGGCGCTTGGATACGTCTTTGTATTCCTCCCAAGCGCTATTGAATGCTTCGCGATAGATGTCCTGCGCGTGATTCGGTAATTTGTCCTTCACGCTGTCGGGCAGTTCGGCATCATTGCTGTAGGGCATGACTCTTGCTCCTTTACAGTCGCTGACTGGAAAAAACGTGCGGTGGATAGGGGTGGTTCCGGCTTGCTGGAAGCATGCAGGATCGCCCTCCTAGTCGTGAACGAGCGGGCGCTAGATCTTATCGCGGAAAGGAAGGCCAGGTGGGACCGGTCCCCTTTTGTGTGGGGCCGGTCCCTGAGACGCAACACTTTACTCGTCCTGGAGATGTGACCCGGCGGGGTCACGAGAATCACTATCGGTGAGTTGCCTTAACAACCGGTAAGCGGCGAGCGCGCGTGCCCGCCTCTTGCGTGGACGCCCCTCCTGCCTATAGTCCCCCGCGATACAGTGCCGAGGCGCGTCCCCCCAAGAGGCCATTCCATGGCAACCGCCGTCAAAAAGGTGGTGCTCGCTTATTCCGGCGGGCTCGACACCTCGATCATCCTGAAATGGCTGCAGGAGACCTATTGGTGCGAGGTCGTGACCTTCACCGCCGATCTCGGTCAGGACGAGGAGCTTGCGCCGGCGCGCGAGAAGGCGGAGATGCTAGGCATCAAGGAGATCTTCGTCGAGGATTTGCGCGAGGAGTTCGTGCGGGACTTCGTCTTTCCCATGTTCCGGGCGAACGCGGTCTATGAGGGCGTGTATCTTCTCGGCACCTCCATCGCCAGGCCGCTGATCGCCAAACGCCAGATCGAGATCGCCAAGGCCACCGGCGCCGATGCCGTGGCCCATGGCGCCACGGGGAAGGGCAACGACCAGGTGCGCTTCGAGCTCACCTATTATGCGCTCAACCCTGACATCAGGGTGATCGCACCCTGGCGGGAATGGTCGTTCAAGTCGAGAAGCGACCTGATAGAGTTTGCCGAGAAGCACCAGATCCCAGTGGCCAAGGACAAGCGCGGCGAAGCACCCTTCTCGGTCGACGCAAACCTGCTGCACTCATCCTCCGAAGGAAAGGTGCTGGAAGACCCTGCGCAAGCGCCGCCGCCTTACGTCTATCAGCGCACCATCGCGCCAGAGCACGCACCCAACAAACCGACGGTGATGACCATTGGCTTCGCAAGGGGCGATGCAGTGTCCATCGACGGTAAGACGCTTTCGCCGGCTCAGCTGCTGACGCGGTTGAACGAGCTTGGCTGCGACAATGGAATCGGCCGCGTCGATCTCGTGGAGAACCGCTATGTCGGCATGAAGTCCCGCGGCGTCTACGAAACGCCAGGCGGCACCATTCTGCTCGCCGCGCACCGCGCCATGGAATCGCTGACGCTCGACCGCGAAGCCATGCATCTAAAGGACTCGCTGATGCCGCGCTATGCGGAGCTGATCTATTACGGCTTCTGGTTCTCGCCGGAGCGGGAGATGCTTCAGGCGCTGATTGACAAGAGCCAGGAGCATGTGGAAGGAGAGGTGATGCTCAAGCTCTACAAGGGTAACGTCTCGGTGATCGGCCGGTCGAGTCCGAAAACGCTCTATGCGAGCAAGATCGTCACCTTCGAGGATGACGCCGGCGCCTACGACCAGAAGGACGCGGAAGGCTTCATCAAGCTCAACGCGCTCCGCCTCCGGCTGCTTGGCAAACGCAACCGCTAACCAGTCGGGGCGGACCATGTGGCCTGGCACGCGCCTGCTCGATCTCTTCGGCATCGAGGTCCCCATAGTGCAGGCGCCAATGGCGGCGGCGACAGACGTCGAGATGGCAGTCGCGGTGGCGAAGGCCGGAGGCCTCGGCTCGCTCCTTGCGCCGTGCTCGCAGCCGACAAAATCTACTCCGGCGTGACCGAGATCCGGTCACACATCGACCGACCCATTAATCTCAACTTCTTCTGCCATGTGGCACCTCAGCGACGTGGCGCGCAAGCGGACCTGGCTCAAAGTGTCATGCACCTTACTACGCCGAGCTTGGCGCCGCGCCGCCGGCACTCCCACTCAACGCAGGGCTTGTGCCCTTCGGAGAGGACATTTGCAGCCTCGTCGATAGACCTGAGGTCACGAGCTTTCAAATTCGGCTTGCCGGCTCTGGACCTGCTTCAGCACGTCAAAGCCGCCGGCTGCAGGGTGTTGAACTCAGCGACGAGCGTCAGGGAAGCGCGCTGGCTCTATGAGAACGGCGCCGATGTCGTCATTGCCCAGGGCGCCGAGGCTGGCGGTCACCGCGGCATGTTCATCGAGATCGATGTCGACACGCAGATCGAAACCTTTGCGCTCGTGCCGCAGATCGTCGACGCCGTGCCGGTTCCGGTCATCGCCGCGTGTGGCATCGCCGATGCGCGTGGGGTCGCCGCCGCGTTTGCCCTTGGCGCGGCCGGCGTGCAGATCGGCACCGCCTACCTTCGTGCACCGGAAGTTCATATCTCCGAGTTGCATCGCGCGGCGCTCAAGAAGCGCGAGCCCGCAACCGTCATCACCAACGTGCTCTCGGGACGCCCGGCGCGCGTGCTCCTCAACCGCTTCATCAAGGAGCAAGGTCCGATCGCCTCGGAGGCACCAGCCTTTCCCCTTGCCACCCATCGGGAGATTTTTCGCCGTTCTGGTCCGGCGAAGCCCGCGTGCTCGACCGCGACATGAATGCCAAGGATCTGACGCGAGCGATCGCCGAGGAAAGCCTCAGTGGTCATTGGGAAGCGCTGATCGCGCTGATCAAGCCACGGCGAGCGTGATCGCGGGCTTCTTCGCCGCCGCGGGTTCAACGGCGGCCTGATGCGCAACATAAGGCAGATCGCACAGTCCGCCGCCGAGATAGAGGTGATGCCAGAGCTGCGTGGCCACAACACCGCCAAGGCCCAGGCGCGCAAAGGTGCCGAGCCGGCCCTCTCCCTTGGCCAACAGCGCACAGTCGCGCTGCACGCTTGCCGCAGCGAAATACCCGGTGCGCGCCAAAGAGTCGGGGCTGACCAGATCGCGCACGAAAGGCCGCGGATTCGCGAGGAAGCTCTCGGCAAGCGGCGCCCGGAACATGGCCTTGCTGCGCCAAGCGACCTCGTTGGGGAGCACGCGCTCTGCCGACTTGCGCAACAGATACTTGTCCTTGAGCCAGCCGTGCAGCTTCCATTTCGGGTGGAGGCGCGCGGCAAACGCGACCACCTCTTCGTCAAGGAAGGGGTAGCGCGTCTCAACGCTGTTGGCCATGGCCACACGGTCGCCCTTCTGGTTCAGTAGAAGTCCGGCGAGCTGGATCTTGTAGCCGAGATAAAGCGAACGGTTCAGCGGATGCCAGTGGCGCATCCGCTCGAGGTCGAGGGCGAGATCTTGGTAGGCAACGAACGAGCCAAGCCGCTCTTTAAGTTCGCCGCTGTAGTAGCGGTCGCGCGACCTCGCCACGAGATTGTACATAACGGATTGGGCGTGAGGTCCGGCGATTATGCCATCGATGCGGGCAAGCTCGGCAAAGCTCAGCTTGGGCGCCGCCCATTTCCGCGCCACGCGGCTGATGCTGGTGCTCGGACGCAACGCATCGCCGATATCGAGGCTGCGCGCTGCCTCCCTGATCTTGAACCAGATATAACCGGCAAAGCCCTCGTCAGCGCCCTCGCCCGTAAGCACGCTCTTAAATCCCTGCGCGTGCACCTCACGCGAAAGTTTGAGGAGTGCCGCGCATGAGGTGTCGAGCACCGGGCTCTCGGCGGCTCTGATCAGCTCGGCATAGGCGTCGGTGATAGCGTCCGGTCCCGCTTCGACCACGGTCGCGGCGCAACCGATATGGCGCGACGCAACGCCGGCATTCGACGCCTCGTCGAATCCCGGGTCTGGCACCTGAATGGTGAAGCTCGGCAGCGGCCGGCCAGCGACCCTCGCGGCCGTGGCAAGCACGTAGGCCGAATCGACCCCGCCGCTCAAATAACCGACCACGGGCACGTCGGCCCTGAGCCTGATTTCAACGGCTCTTTGAAACGTGGCCTCGAATTCATCAATCAGGGCGGAGGGATCTGCGGCATCTTGCTCGTCTCCCCAATCCGGAAAATCGAGGTCCCAATAACGGCGCTCCACAGGAGTGGCGGCTCGGCCGTCCGGCAGGAAAGCGATCTTGAGATAGTGGCCTGGCAGGATCGAGTGCACGCCTTCGAACAGCGTGCGGCGGGAGCCGATGGCAAAGAAGGTGAAGAGGTGATCGAGGCCCCGAACGTCGGTTACCGCCGGCACTCCGCCGGAGGCGAGCAGCGCCTTGATCTCGGAGCCGAAATATACGAAGTCGCCCTGCCGCGACCAGTGGAGGGGGCATATGCCGACGCGATCCCGCGCCAAGAACACGATCCGCTTTGCGAAGTCGAACAGTGCGAAGGCAAATTGGCCCTTCAAATGCTCGAACAGATCCTCCCCGTGCTCCTCATAGAGATGCACGATCAACTCACAATCGCTGCCGCCGCGGAAGATGTGACCGCGGGCTTGAAGCTCGGCCTTGCGCTCTGGGTAGTCGAAAAACTCACCATTGCAGAGAACCGCGACAGCGCGATCCTCGTTGAAGATCGGCTGCTGACCGTTATTCAGTCCGACGATGCTGAGCCGCTGGTGCGCCGCGCCAATCCCCGACGCGAAGAGGGTGCTGGCATTGTCGGGTCCGCGATGAGTGAGCGCCACGCCCATGCGCGCGACTAAAGCCCGATCCGGCTCCCGTCGACCTTTGAGGTCGATCACACCTGCCAAGCCGCACATGATGCCTCGCTTGAACTTGAAATTGTCCCGGACAGGGCTTGAAAACGCCCCTTGTTAAGGTTTGGCCGTCCCTTGAATCAACGCTGCACCGCCGTGATCCTCCGGGAAAGAGCTAGCCGGTACCAACCCCGGGCTTGTTCGCGGATAGTCTGATGCAACTGCTGGGGCTTTTCTATGGCTGCTGAAGGCCCCGTATTCAAGGTATTTCCGGGACAATCCGCCCATTGCGCCAGAATCAGGCAGCTGCAGATTGGCGCAAGCGTCGGGGGGCCATTGCACCTTCGTAATACGAACGATATATGCGATGGTATATGAACCGCGGGCCCTTCAGGCCCGCGGTTCGACATTCCGGAGCCTCATGCAACTTCGCAACATAGCCATCATCGCCCATGTCGATCATGGAAAGACCACTCTCGTCGACCGGCTTCTGCAGCAATCCGGCGCCTTCCGCGAGAACCAGCGC
>DASPOV010000239.1:0-2072 GCA_035625815.1 Methyloceanibacter sp. | reverse complement strand
CATCGACAGAAATCGGGCTTGCAGACGATAGCCGTGCTGCCTCCTCGGCCAAGGTCGGCGGATCGAGATCGAGCACGGCCATAAGTTTCGGGCGCCCGCCCAAGATGTGACGTGCTTCCACCAACAGCGCCTTCTGCCCATGCCGCTCGATAAGGTCGGCCACCAGCGCTTCCTCGGGCGGAATCACACGTGCCGCCGGGTGGCGGGATGCCATCATGGCCTGCATGCGCTCGACGAAGGCCGCGCGCCCCGACGGCATTTTCAACGCAGCAAGATCGCCGGCGCCATCGAGCACGCCGTCGGCCAATGCCTGCTTGCGGCCGAGCAGGTGCAGTATGCTGTGTTCGATTGAGTCCTCAGTGACGAGATTGACGACGCTGACGGAGCGCATCTGGTTCTTGCGCCACGCGCGTGCGATGCGCTGCTCGAGCTTCGCTGGGTTCCACGGCAGGTCGACATTGACGACCGCACTTGCGACCTGGAGATTGAGCCCCACGCTGCCGCTGTCGGTCGAGAGGAATAGCCGACAGGCCGGATCGTGCTTGAAGCGGTTGATCTCGGCCCGCCGTTGTTGCTGCGGCACGGAGCCGGTGTGCCATGCGGCATCGACGCCCATTTCGCCGGCGAGTTCGCGGACCATGGTCAGCATCCGCTCCCACTCGGAAAACACGATCACCTTGCGCTCCGGCTCTTCGAGGAGATCGCTCAACACGCCTTCCAGCTCTTCGAGCTTGGGGCTGATGCGGCACGTCGGATCAAGGATCGCCGGCGTGTCACAGACCATGCGCATGCAAGCAAGGAGCTTCTGCAGGATCTCGAACTCTTCTTTGGTCAGCGGACGCTTCTGCGCCTTGGCAATCAATCTCCTGGCCGGAGCGTCGTAGTCTTCGTAACGCGCCCTCTGCTCCTCGGCCATGGGCACGAAATAGTTCTTGACCGTCCGGCCTGGCAGTTGCGTCTCGACATCGCTCTTGCGACGGCGCAGCAGGAGCGGTTGCAGGCGCTCGCGCAGCTCGGCAAGATTCTGATAGTCGACCGGCCGGCCGCGCTCGTCCAGTTGATAGAAGTCGCGGTTGAAGCGAAACAGCGGCCCAAGAATCTCCGGATCGAGATACTGGACGATGGAATAGAGCTCATCGATCCGGTTCTCGACCGGTGTTCCGGTGAGCACGAAGGCGTAGGGAGATCGCAGGGACTTGACGCGGCGAGCGGTCTTGGTCTGCCAGTTCTTGATGCGCTGCGCCTCATCGAGGATGACGACGTCGGGCTTGAGGATGTTGTTGATGTCCTCGGCATCGCTCCACACTTGCTCGTAGTTGACAATGGTGAAGAATGCGGGGTCCCGATACGCCTCCCGCCGCTGCGTGCCCGCCCCGAATACCAAGCGCGTCGGTCGGTCGCAGAACCGGGCAATCTGTTCCTCCCATTCGGTCTTGAGAGAGGCCGGACAGACCACCACCACGCGCTCGATATGCTTGAATTTTGCCAACAGCACGCAAGCCGCAATGCCCTGTATGGTCTTGCCCAATCCCATTTCGTCGGCCAGCAAGGCACGCTCGCCGAAGGCGAGATGGAGTACGCCTTCGCGCTGGTAGGGCAGCAGCGGATGCGTAACGATATCCAGCGTTTCCCGTCCCGCCGCGAGATCGGCTTCGAACGCGGCGCGCGCCTCGACGCGCTGCCGCTCGCGACGGGCACGGTCGAGCCATGGAGTGAAGTGCCGCGACACCCGTAGAATGCGGCGAACCGCAGCCGGCGCCTGATTCCACGCCGAGATCAGGGCTTCGATTCGCTGCGGGTCGCGTGTCAGTGTGCCATCCGCCGCAAGGTAGTCATGGAGCCAGTCGCGGGCGAGCTTAAAGCTGCGGCCGGTGCCTTCCGCCGGCCACAGGATCGCCGGCATGGCGGTCGAGCGGCGGTCCAGGAACACCTCGACCCGCGGGCTGCCCCCCGCCTTTGCGGCACGAAAGGACTTGCCCCGGCCTCGCGCCATGGCGGCAATCGTTCCTTCGATATGCTTGCAGGTACCGAGACCGTTCACCCGATAGTCGATGCACCCGCAGGAGTTGGCC
>DASPOV010000238.1:0-4582 GCA_035625815.1 Methyloceanibacter sp. | reverse complement strand
CTCGACGCTCTCGAGGAGTTGCCTGAGGACGTGCGTGCGACGGTCAGGACGCGCATTACCAAGCGGAAGCCGAAGTCACGCTGATGGTACGCTACACTTTTTGGGTGGTCGCCTTTCTGGCCGCTGTGGGCGCGCTGACCTTTGCCAGCGTGCGCTTTGGTCTCGGACGGCTTCCCGGTGACATCGTCGTCGATCGCGGGGACGTCGTGCTCTACCTACCGATCACGACCTCAATCCTCGTGAGCTTGCTACTCTCGCTTCCGCTTTGGTTGCTCAGCCGGTAGCACCGCAACCTCACCCTCGCGGATGACGAGGGCGAGTTCGCCACGCTTCAAAGCGAGCGCATCGTCGCCGAACAGCTTTCTTCGCCAGCCCCTGAGCACCGGAACGTCGGTATCGTCGGAGCGGGCGATCTCCTCCAGCTCGTCGCTTGTCGCGATCAGCTTCGGCGCCACGCCATGACGTCCGGCCGTCGCCTTGAGTAGTACACGAAAGAGATCGACCACGGCTTGCGCTTCCGGCGGCATCGGCTCGCCTCGCTCGATCGGCGGGATCGTCTTCAGATCGCGCTCAAGCGCCTTGGACACTACCTCGAGCACGGCGCGGCCACGGGTGGAGCGGGCAAAGCCATTATGCAGGGTCCGCAGCGAGCCCAAGTCCTCAGCCGTGCGGGGCGCTTGGCTTGCGATGTCATAAAGGGCATCGTCCTTCAGGATGCGGGAGCGGGGCACGTCTTGGCTTTGCGCCTCGCGTTCGCGCCAGGCGGCGAGCTCCATTAGCACGGCAAGCGATTTCGGCGTCTTGATCCGCATCTTGAGCCGCTTCCAGGCATGCTCGGGGTGAAGCTCGTAGGTGGCGGGGTCGGTGAGTACCGCCATCTCTTCGTTGAGCCAGGTTGCGCGCTCCGACCGGTCGAGCTGGCCCCTGAGCCTGGGGTAGAGATCGCGGAGATGCACAACGTCGCCGAGCGCGTAGGTGAACTGCCGGTCGGACAGGGGGCGACGGCTCCAGTCGGTGAAGCGCGAGGTCTTGTCCAGGTTGCGGCTCAACAGCCGCTTCACCAACATGGAGTAGCTCACCGCTTCGCCGAAGCCGCAAACCATGGCCGCAACCTGGGTATCGAAGATCGGATGCGGGATCACCCCCGCGAGATGATGGACGATTTCGATGTCTTGTCGCGCCGAATGAAACACCTTGAGCACCCGCTCATTGACCATCAGGTCGAAGAAGGGCTGCAGGTCGAGACCCGGTGCGAGGCTGTCCACCAAGACCTCGGTGCCGTTCGCCGCCATTTGGATGAGGCAGAGCTTCGGCCAGAAGGTCTGCTCGCGCATGAACTCCGTGTCAACCGCCACAAAAGGGGCAGTGCCAAGCCGCGTACAAGTCTCGGCCAGTTCCTCGTTACGCGTAATGAGATGCATGGGGTGCGGATATAGCTCAGCCTGCGGCTTGAGGCCAAGTGCGCCGATTGAAACAGATCTACTTATTCCGCACCTTTTCGCTCGGCGCTCCGGGCTGGAGGGAGGGCGATGGGTCGCCTCAAACGCGTGCTTGGTTCGGTGCGCAGTCCTGCTCGGTGCATGCTCAATGCCCGGTGAAGCCATTGGTAACCGAAGGCGTGTGGGTGATCGAAGAGACGATCGAGCAGAGCGCCACGAGCCCCGCCAGCGCCCACGCCTCAAGGTCAAAACGCGTTGTCACCGGAAGGCTCTCAACAATCCTGGGCATAAACATTCTCCCTTAATCCGCCGTTGGCCATTAAACGTGAGTGCACGCGCTTTGTTCTGAGGATGCCACTTGCCTTGACAAGGCGGGGCGTCCCATGCGCTGTTCCGGCGCCCGTCACACCTCTATCCCTCCGGTCATGCATCCCTATCGCACAAAATCCTGCGGCGAGTTGCGGAAAGAGAATGTCGGCCAGACCGTTCGGCTCTCCGGCTGGGTGCACCGCGTCCGCGACCATGGTGGGCTTCTCTTCATTGATCTTCGCGATCACTACGGCATCACCCAATGCTTGGTTGATCCCGCCTCGCCAGCCTTCGCCGAAGCCGAGACGCTCAAACCCGAATGGGTCGTGCGTGTCGATGGCGAGGTCGTGGCCCGCTCCGCCGAGACGGTCAATCCAAACCTGCCGACGGGGGAAGTCGAGATGAAGACCAAGGCGATCAGGGTGCTGTCGGAGGCGAAAGAGCTACCCTTGCCGGTGTTCGGAGAGCCCGACTATCCCGAGGAGACGCGGCTCAAATACCGCTTTCTCGATCTTCGCCGCGAGAGCCTGCACGTGAATATTATGAAGCGGCAGGCGATCATCTGGTCCTTGCGCAACCGCATGCGCGAGGCGGGCTTCTTCGAGTTTCAGACCCCGATCCTAACAGCCTCATCGCCGGAAGGCGCGCGCGACTATCTCGTGCCGTCGCGGGTGCATCCCGGGAAGTTCTACGCGCTGCCCCAGGCGCCGCAGCAGTTCAAGCAGCTGATCATGATAGCGGGCTTCGACCGTTACTTCCAGATCGCCCCCTGCTTCCGCGACGAGGATGCCCGCGCCGATCGCTTGCCTGGCGAATTCTATCAGCTCGATCTCGAGATGAGCTTCGTCACCCAAGAGGACGTGTTCGATACGGTCGAGCCGATCATTCGCGGGCTGTTCGAGGAGTTCGGTGGTGGCAAGGCGGTGACAGCCAAGTTCCCGCGCATCCCCTACGCCGAGGCGATGCGGAAATTCGGCACTGACAAGCCGGACCTGCGCAACCCGATCGAGATGCAGGACGTGACCGAGCACTTCCGCGGCTCTGGCTTCAAGCTGTTCGCCGGCATGATCGAGATGGATGCAAATACTCGCATCTGGGCCTTGCCGGCACCGGGTGCCGGCTCACGCGCCTTTTGCGACCGCATGAATGCCTGGGCGATCGCCGAGGCCCAGAGGGGACTCGGCTATATCAGCTTCGAGAAGGCTACGGGCGTGGATCGTCGGACCGATATAGTACTCGCGGATTCAGACAGCAAAGCGAGTCAATTTGGTCAGGTTGACGTTGAATACGCAGGCAAGGGGCCCATCGCCAACAATCTCGGCCCGGTGCGCACCAAAGCAATCCGCGAGCAGCTCGGGCTGAAAGGCGGCGATGCCGCGTTCTTCGTCGCGGGCCTGCGGAAGGAGTTCGTCGATTTTGCCGGCCGCGCCCGCACGAAGCTTGCCTCCGAGCTTGGCCTCATCGCCCAAGACCGCTTCGAGTTCTGCTGGGTCGTTGATTTCCCCATGTATGAGTGGAACGAGGAGGAGGAGAAGATCGACTTCTCCCACAACCCGTTCTCCATGCCACAGGGTGGCCTCGAAGCGCTTGATACCATGGAGCCTGAGGACATCCTCGCCTACCAGTATGATCTCGTGTGCAATGGGGTGGAGCTTTCCTCTGGCGCCATCCGCAATCACAAGCCGGAGATCATGGAGAAGGCCTTCGCCATCGCCGGTTACTCCAAGGGCGAACTCGAGCAGCGCTTCGGCGGCATGCTCAGGGCGCTCCACTATGGTGCGCCCCCCCATGGCGGCATAGCGCCAGGCATCGACCGCATCGTCATGTTGCTCTGCGGCGAGGACAATTTGCGGCAGGTGGTGATGTTTCCCATGAACCAGCAGGCCGAGGACCTGCTCATGGGCGCACCTTCGGAAGTGAGCGAGAAACAGCTGAAAGAGCTGCATATCCGGCTTACCCTGCCGCCCAAGAAGCAGTAAATAAGTCTCTCAACTAAGAACCAAGATGACTGCGGCGATGCCCGCTCTCGGCAGTTGCCGAAAGACCGATTCCTTTCTTATGCTTAGGCGCGGCAGTTTAAGCCTTCTCATTAGAGCCGCTCTGCACGCCATTGGAGGGTAAGATGGTCGATGGTTTGACGCGCGGCTCCATCATTGCGGGACTCTTGATCCTTACGACCGTCGGCGCCGAAACGGCGCCGAAGCAGACGTCCGACAGCAAGCTCAACACCGAGGCCTTCCTCGCCGCCTGCGTCGCTGACCCCGTTGTCACCGATGAGCCCGGGCTGCAGTCCGGCAGCAAGGTCTCCGTGCAAATGTATTGCGAGTGCATCGTCGGCAAATATCACGACAAGAAGCTCAGTCAGACAGACGTCGACATGATGACGAAGATGCACAAGGATGAAATCACGGACGAGGACGCGACGAGCTACCCGAAGCTGGAGGACCTGATGGAGAAGAATGAAGGTCTCGAGGACGAGTGCAAGGCGAGCCTCGGCATGCCAGCGAACAAAGACGATAACGAAGAGAGTGCTCCGGTCAACGAGGAAGACATTCCGCAGGACGAATAGACTCTGAAGGTCCTATTGCGTGAACACGCCGTGGCGCCGCCTAGCGAAGGTGCGGGGAAGACAAGGACCATGGCCCTAAGCGACCACTTGTTGCTATATTGCGAGCGGGGTGCGAATGAGGGAACTCTTCGCCGAGCCGTTCAACGCCGCCAGCAACCGAGCAGGGCTTCGACATAGTCGGCCTTCACAAACACCTCCGCGAGCGCCTGGTCGATGGGGGCAGCGGATGATGGGCTCAATTTGCATCGTTACAGCCAATGCCGGG
>DASPOV010000237.1:0-3850 GCA_035625815.1 Methyloceanibacter sp. | reverse complement strand
CTAACTGACCGAACACCTCAATGTCCGTTTTGGGGGGAATAGCAGACATCGAACGGATGTTGCGAAATGTCCGCTTGTGACCCAAAGCGGACATTCCTCAACTTAATTTGCTGTGATGCACAATGCGGGCCGCGCTCGCATGGTGTAGCCCGCTTCGTCGAGGGTCAGAACGTCGCGATTGAATTGCCTTGCGGAAGGTCGCGAACCGACTACCGGAGCTGGTGGCTGACTTTCGGTGCGACCGAAAGGCCGCGCACATTGTGGCGTGCGATCAGCTTGGCGACCAGCCCCGATGATTTCGCCTCTTCGACAAAGCCGTGCAGGTAGGCCGCGGCCGCCTTGTTTTTCGGCGAGGTGCCGACGGCCTGCTGAACCGCTGTGAATTTGCCGTCGATGATGCGCGCGCCGGGAAGCTTCTCCACATCGGTCAGAAGGCGCGGGAGCAAACCGGCGAGCGCTTCGAGCTTGTCGCGAGCGAACTGCTCGTAGGCGCTGTCGAGCGTGTCGGTGCGCACGAGCGTCGCGTGTTTGATGTTGCGGTCGAGCCACAGGCCGTAGGCGCTGCGCGCGGTGACGGCGATGCGCACGCCGCTCGCATCCACGTCCGCGATTGTGCGCAGCTTCGAGCCCGCAGGCACGAGATAGGTCGCCTCGATCTCGCAATAAGCGGCGGTGAACACGATCTTCTCGGCGCGCTGCGGCTCGGCGCCGATGAGGCCGATGTCCCAAACGCCGGTGCCGGCGGCGTCCGCAAGCTCGCCCGGCGATTTGAACGGAACATATTTTATCGGGACGCCCAGGCGCGACGCGATCTCGCCGGCAAGATCGGGTGCCACGCCTTGGGGATCGCCGGTCGCGCTCCTGTCCGTCACCAGCAAAAAGTTCGAGAGGTTGATGCCGGCGCGCAGCACGCCCGTCGGCGCAAGTTCGGAGACGATTTCGGGAGACATCGAGGGGTACGCTCCAAGGGAGGGAAGAGCAAACAAGTGTGTGGGCGTCATCCTATGTTGGCGCGATCAAGCGAAGCAATAGCCGTGAACCTTGAGTGCCGCGCGGGGCAAACCCCGGTCTAGCGCAGCGATCATCGTTAGCAGTAATTCCGAGGACCGTAAGTGGGAACAGTGGCGACCGCGGACCCTAAGACAGTGGACACAGTGGCACCGACTGTTCAGTGTGTGGCAGGCACATGGTTGGCTCGTACCGCCGGAGTGCGTATGAAAGATGTCGTCGTGATCGGCGCCGGCAAAATAGGCGCCACCGTCGCCGGGCTGCTCGCCTCTACGGACGACTACCGAGTGACCCTGACAGATCGCTCGCCCGAAGTTCTTGGCAATCTCGACCGAGGCGACAGCATTCGCCTCGTGGCTGTGGACGTCGAGGACAGCTTAAAGCTGGTCGAGCTGCTGAATGGACAATTTGCAGTGCTCAATGCTGCCCCCTTCCGCCTGACGAACCACATCGCAGAAGCAGCCCGAGCGGCCGGTACCCATTATCTCGACTTGACGGAGGATGTGGTGAGTACGCGCCGCGTGAAGGAGCTCGCCGCTAATGCTAACACCGCCTTCATCCCTCAATGCGGGCTCGCTCCAGGCTTCGTGTCCATCGTGGCCTTCGACTTGGCGAAAGGTTTCGAGGTCATCGACAGCGTTAGACTGCGGGTCGGGGCGCTTCCTCAATATCCCTCCAACGCGCTCAACTACAACCTAACCTGGAGCACAGATGGCGTCATCAACGAATACTGTGAGGCTTGCGAAGCGATCGTGAATGGCGTGCGCCGCGAGGTGTCGCCGCTGGAGGAGCGCGAGGAATTTTCGCTTGATGGCGTCACCTACGAGGCGTTCAACACTTCGGGCGGCCTCGGGACCCTTTGCGATACCCTCGAAGGAAGGGTCCGCACCCTTAATTACCGCACGATTCGCTATCCCGGCCATGCAGCGATCATGCGCGCGCTCCTCAACGATCTGCGTCTGCGCGACCGCCGGGATGTGTTGAAAGATATCTTGGAGCACGCGGTACCAACAACACTGCAGGATGTGGTGATCATCTTTGTCACAGTCAGCGGCCGCAAGAAGGGCCATTTCGTTCAGGAGACTTACGCGAACAAGATCTATAGCCGCGATGTGGACGGCCGCATATTGAGCGCCATTCAAATTACAACGGCCGGTGCTATCACTACGGTCCTCGATCTGCTTGCGACCGGCAAGCTGCCGCAGGTCGGGTTCATCCGTCAGGAGGACATACCCCTGAAAGTTTTCTTAGAGAACCGTTTCGGCAAGGTTTACGCCAAGCCGGAAACGAGTGTTCCACATCAACGCTTGGGAGGCTCAGGACGATGATGGACACTGCCTTGGTCCAACCCACTTCGGTTCGTGACGAAGCGCTCGGCATCCTGTCCCGGCTTGGAGTGCCGCAGAGTGCCTTCGCACGCGACGGAGTTTTGGCCTCATCGCCGATCACGGGCGAACTCATAGCCTATGTCCGGATCACAAGCCCGGAGGAGGTGAGCGCAGTCATAGGCCGGGCCGCCGAAGCATTTAATGCTTGGCGCAAGATCCCGGCGCCGCGGCGCGGCGAGTTCGTGCGGGTTCTCGCGGAGGAATTGCGCGCTACCAAGGATGACCTCGGCCGGCTCGTGACGCTTGAGACGGGCAAGATCGTGTCCGAAGGACTCGGCGAGGTCCAGGAGATGATAGATATTTGCGACTTTGCGGTTGGGCTGTCGCGGCAGCTCTATGGCCGCACCATCGCGACCGAGCGTGCCGACCACCGGATGATGGAGACTTGGCATCCGCTCGGGGTCTGTGGCGTCATCTCTGCTTTCAACTTCCCCGTAGCGGTGTTAGCGGTGTGGTCCTGGAATGCGGCTCTCGCTTTCGTCTGCGGCGACTCGGTGGTGTGGAAGCCATCCGAGAAGACTCCGCTCACGACGCTGGCCACACAGGCCGTCGTCGAGCGCGCGATGCGGCGATTTGGCAACGCGCCCGATGGCCTGTCTGGGATTGTGATTGGCGGCCGCGATATTGGCCAAGCTCTCGTCGCCGATGCCAGAGTGGCGGTCGTATCCGCTACGGGTTCGACCGCAATGGGCCGGGACGTCGGCCCACGTCTCGCCGCTCGCTTTGCCCGTGCGATCCTTGAGCTCGGCGGCAACAACGCTGCCATCGTCGCGCCCTCGGCCGATCTCGATCTCGCAGTCCGCGCCATCGCTTTCGCGGCCATGGGTACGGCGGGCCAGCGCTGCACGACGCTGCGGCGGCTGTTCGTGCATGACAAGGTATATGAGCGCCTAGTGCCGCGGCTCTTGCACGTCTACGCCTCGGCCAAGCTCGGCGATCCGCGCGAGGAAGGAACGCTTGTCGGCCCGCTCATCGACCGGCGCGCCTTCGAGAGCATGCAGCGGGCGCTGAAAGAGGCGCGTGAGGCCGGCGGCATTCTGCATGGCGGGGAGCGCATCGCGGAGATCGGCGGCGAGAACGCCTTTTACGTGCGTCCCGCTCTCTGCGAGATGCCAGGGCATACTGGTCCGGTATTACGCGAAACCTTTGCGCCGATTCTCTACGTGATGCGTTATTCCGAACTTGGTGAGGCCATTCGGTTGCACAACGCTGTCGGCGCGGGCCTCTCCTCTTCCATCTTTACGCTCGATATACGCGAGGCAGAGAGATTTGTTTCGACGACGGGCTCGGACTGCGGCATCACCAACGTGAACATTGGTCCTTCGGGAGCCGAGATCGGCGGCGCTTTTGGCGGCGAGAAAGAGACCGGCGGCGGTCGCGAGGCCGGCTCCGACGTGTGGAAGGCCTATATGCGTCGGGCCACCAACACGGTCAATTTCGGGATGCAGCTTCCG
>DASPOV010000236.1:0-3602 GCA_035625815.1 Methyloceanibacter sp. | reverse complement strand
GCCGCCAAGTTACTCCCGAAATAATCTCAAATTCCCGCCTGATAGCTTACAAGCCGGGATAGAGTGGGGCCATGACCACCTACGTAGAAAAAGAGGTGCTCGTCCTTCAGGGCGGGGGGGCACTCGGGGCTTATCAGGCCGGTGCCTACGAGGCTTTATGCAACGCCGGTCACATGCCGAGCTGGGTCGCGGGCACATCGATCGGCGCCATCAACGCAGCCATCATCGCCGGCAATCCGCCTGAGCAGCGCGCATCAAGGTTGCGCGAGTTCTGGGAGCGTGTTTCCAGCCGGCTCATCGCTTGGCCTCTTGGCACCGATGACAACTCGCGTAGGATTTTCAACGAAACCAGCGCCGCGCTTTCCGCCGTCGGCGGCGTGCCTGGTTTCTTTGAGCCACGAATTCCTCCGGCAGTTGTTATGCCGCAGGGTACGCCGGAGGCGATTAGCGTCTACGACACTGAGCCTCTTAAGGCCACGCTGCGCGAGCTCGTCGATTTCGACTTGCTAAATTCTGGCTTGGTTCGGATGAGCGTCGGGGCGGTGCAGGTGCTGACGGGGAACATGCAATATTTTGATACAGCTGCACAAGCTATAGGTCCGGAGCATGTAATGGCAAGCGGTGCTCTGCCTCCGGGCTTCCCGCCCGTTGAGATCGATGGTGAGCCCTATTGGGACGGCGGACTCGTTTCCAACACGCCCCTCGAACACGTGCTCGAACGAAGTGGTCCGCGCGAAGACATGTGCATCTTCCAGATCGACCTTTTCAGCGCGAAGGGCTGTATGCCGAAAACCCTGTTCGATATCCCACAACGGGAAAAGGAGATCCGTTATTCGAGTCGCACCCGGCTCAATACCGATGTCTTCCGCGAGCTGCAGACCATGCGCAGGGCTATCCGTCACTTGCGGAGCAAGGTGCCACAAGAGCTTCGCGACAATCCTCATTGGCAACTCCTTGACAGCGTTAGCTGCGATGCCGCGATCACTATCGTACTGCTGATTCACCGGCGCGCAGCCTACTGGACGCAATCTAGCGACTATGAATTCTCGCGCTACTCGATGGACGAGCATTGGCAAGCCGGTCGTGCCGATGTCGAGCAAACCCTGAGTGATCCGGCGTGGCAGAACCGTGCGCGGCCAGCTGAAGGCGTGATGCTGCTCGATCTGACGCGGGATCTTGACACTGATCCAAGGGAACGCGCGCTATGAAGATCAACGAGGTTAGACGCTGCGCCTTCGCGATGCCCCTGACGAGCCCCGCCTTTCCTCCGGGCCCCTACCGTTTCATCAATCGCGAATATCTCATCATCGTTTACCGATCCGATCCGGCCGCACTCGAGGCGGTGGTTCCAGAGCCGCTCACTTTCGATGAGCCGCTCGTCAAATATGAGTTCATCCGCATGCCAGACTCTACCGGCTTTGGCGACTATACGGAGTCGGGACAGGTCATTCCGGTGAAATTCAAAGGACAAGAGGGCGCCTACAGCCACGCCATGTTCTTAAACGATGGTCCGCCCATCTATGGCGGCCGCGAGCTGTGGGGCTTCCCCAAGAAATACGCCCAGCCTTCCTTAAGCGTCGACAAAGATACGCTAATCGGAACACTCAACTATGGTTCCGTGCGCGTCGCCACGGCCACCATGGGCTTTAAGCACAAGGCCTTGGATCAGAGCGTGGTTCGCGCCAGCTTAGAGAAGCCCAATTATCTTCTGAAGATCATCCCACATGTCGACGGAACGCACCGTATATTGGAGCTCATCGACTACCGTCTCGAAGACATCGTCATGAAGGGGGCTTGGTCAGGTCCGGCGATGCTCGAGCTCGAGCCGCATGCGCTGGCGCCGGTTGCCGCACTCCCAGTGCGCGAAGTTATCTCTGCCACGCACATTATTGCCGACCTCACCCTCGGATTGGGCAAGGTCGTATATGACTATCTCAAGCCCTGAGGAGTGCGGGCCATGAAACTCGACGGCAAGGTTGCTCTGATCACCGGCGCCGCTAGCGGCATCGGTCATGGTATTGCCAAGCGTTATCTCGAAGCTGGCGGCCGCGTGGTGATCGCCGACCTCAATGCTGACGGCGCGGCGCGAGCAGCGCTGGAGCTCGCGGACAAGACATCGGCGATCGGCGTCGGCATGGATGTCTCGAAGGAGGATCAGGTCAATGCGGGCGTCGAGCAGGCGGTCAAAACCTTTGGCCAGATCGACATCCTTGTCTCAAATGCCGGCATCCAGATCGTACATCCGATCGAACAGTTTCCCTTCAGCGATTGGAAGAAGATGCTCGCCATTCATCTTGACGGCGCCTTCCTCACCACCAAGGCCTGCGTCAAGCACATGTACCCCCAGAAGTCAGGCGCGCTGATCTATATGGGATCGGTGCACAGCCATGAGGCGTCGCCGCTGAAAGCGGCTTATGTGGCTGCCAAGCACGGTCTGCTCGGCTTGGCGCGGGTGATGGCGAAGGAAGGGGCCGCGCATAATGTGCGCGCCAATGTCATCTGCCCGGGCTTCGTTAAAACGCCGCTCGTGGAAAAGCAGATCCCGGAGCAGGCCAAGGAGCTTGGCATCAGCGAAGAGCGCGTCATCAAGGAGATTATGCTCGCCGAGACCGTGGACAAGGAATTCACGACGGTCGAGGACGTCGCCGAGGTCGCGCTGTTCCTCGCCACCTTCAAGACCAATGCGCTCACCGGTCAGTCGATCTGCGTGACCCATGGCTGGCACATGAGCTAAAACTATGATGCGCAGGCTTGGTTGTCGAGGAGGCATCAAATCTGTCGGCTGGTCACGACTACAATAATATCCACGGAGTTCAGCGGAGGACGAGATGGGAGAGTTGGTATGAGATTGGGTGCTCTAAGCGCGCTCGTCGCGCTAGGATTGTGTGGAAGCACGGTAGCTAGCCTCGCCCAGCAGCCTACCCCCGCCGACCTGGTCGACGCACTCAACGGGGTCTTCGGCAAGTACGCAGGCGACCGCGCCGCCCACACCAAGGGCATTTGCCTGACCGGAACCTTCACGCCCTCGGCGGAGGCGCCGAAGCTGTCGAAAGCAGCGCATTTCGTCAAGGAGGTGCCGATCCGTGCCCGCTTCTCGCTCGGCGGCGGCAACCCGAAGGCGCCTGACAACGCTCAGGACAATGTGCGTGGGCTCGCCGTCAAATTCGATCTCGGCAACGGCGCAAGCACCGATATCGCCACCATTTCGGCGCCAATGTTCTTTGCGAAGACGCCCGAGCTGTTCGGGGAGCTCTTGAAGACCATAGCGACCGGTGACAAGAGCAAGCTCGACACCTTCTTCGCCGCCCATCCCGAATCAACACGGCAGAATGCCTGGCTCATGTCGCATCCCGTGCCGGCAAGCTATGCGGGCGTCGCCTATTGGGGGGTGCACGGCTTCACCCTTACGAACGCGGGCGGCGAGCAGACGCTCGTCAAATATAAGCTGGTCCCGGAAGCCGGCGAGCTCGGGCTCACCTCCGACGAGGCGAAGGCCAAGGGACCCGACTTCTAACGCGGATGAACTCAAGGGGCGCCTTGCCAAGGGCCCGGTCGCGTTCGACTACGTCGCGCTCATGGGCAGAACGGGCGACCAGACCAGC
>DASPOV010000235.1:0-2008 GCA_035625815.1 Methyloceanibacter sp. | reverse complement strand
GGTCGAGCCCTCGATTTGGCCGCGAGCGGTGCGCGTGGAAACGTTTCAGCCGGGACGCATGCCGCCATGTCGGGCGTTCGGATCCGGCCAGTTTGTGGGTATCCCATTCATGTGTGCACTGCAAGATAGCCCGATGCCAGGCCTATCCGCTGCATACATAGGCTCCGCAACCGCCGATTGCCTGATATAGGAGTTTTATCGCGCAATCTGATCCCGCAACCTGGCCAAGCTCTCATCCCGGCCCAAGACGGCAAGGACATCAAAGATCGGCGGGGAGGTCGTCCGCCCCGTAAGCGCAGCCCGCAACGGCTGTGCGATGGCACCGAGCTTAAGCCCGGCGCGTTCGGCGTAAGGCCGTACCACCGCTTCCGCGGAGCTCGCATTCCAGTCGCTGACTGCCTCAAGCTCCGGCAATAAAGCACCAATAAGGGTTTTGGCCTCGTCGCTGAGGAGAGCCCTAGCCTGGTCGTTGATTTCGATCGGCCGACTTGTCCACAGGAAGCGGGATGCGTCGAACAGTTCGACCAGCGTCTTGGCACGCTCTTTGAGACCAGGCATCGCCGCCAGTAGCTTGGCGCGAAGAACCGGCGTCATTTTGCTCGCGAGTTCCTGCCCGCCGGCGATATGCGGCAAAAGCTGCTCGACACCTGCGAGGAGATCGGCGTCGTCGGTCGACCTAATATAGTGGCCATTGAGACTCTCGAGCTTCGTAAAGTCGAAGCGCGCTGGAGAGCGGCCGATCTGAGGTAAGTCAAAAGCGGCAATCATCTCTTCGGTAGTAAAGATTTCCTGGTCGCCGTGGGCCCAGCCAAGCCTCACCAGGTAGTTCCGCATCGCTGCCGGCAGATAGCCCATAGCGCGATAAGCATCGATGCCGAGAGCACCGTGGCGTTTCGAGAGCTTCGAGCCATCAGGACCATGAATGAGCGGGATATGAGCCATGATTGGCACTTTCCAGCCAAGCGCCTGATAAATCTGTGTCTGCCGAGCGGCGTTGTTGAGATGGTCATCGCCACGAATGATGTGGGTGACACCCATATCATGGTCATCCACGACAACTGCCAACATATAGGTCGGCGTACCGTCGGAACGGAGAAGAACGAAATCGTCGAGATTTTCATTCTGCCAGGCGACTCGCCCCTGGACCTGATCCTCAACGACGGTTTCCCCGGTCAGCGGTGCCTTGAGCCGGATCACCGGGTTAACACCCGTCGGTACGTCCTTCAGATCGCGGTCGCGGCAGCGCCCGTCATAGAGCCTCGTACGGCCCTCCGCGCGCGCCTTCTCTCTCATCATGGCGAGCTCGTCAGGACTGCAGTAGCAACGGTATGCGTGGCCGGAGGCGAGCAGTTGCTCGGCTACCTGCCGGTGGCGCGCGGCGCGCGAAAACTGGAAGACAATCTCGCCATCCCATGCAAGACCGAGCCAGGTCAGCCCGTCGATTATGGCATTGATGGCGGCAGCGGTTGATCGCTCACGATCGGTGTCTTCGATACGCAACAGCATCTTGCCGCCATGCCGACGCGCATAAAGCCAGTTAAACAGCGCCGTGCGGCCGCCGCCAATGTGGAGAAAACCGGTGGGAGATGGCGCAAAACGGGTGATGACAGGTTCGTTCATCGCGTGGCGTGTGTCAGGGTTGCTGGGCCAGGGATTGGAACATTTGACATTGAGCTAGGCGCCACGTCATGGCATAGGCCGCCGGTCAACCATCACGACCGAAGATAGAGCGATAGTCGAATTCGAGGAAGCATGGTGACGGACGAAAAGGCAAGAGGCGATGCGGAGGCGGCCGAGGGTGGGCGCGATTTCATTCGCGATATCGTAAAGGCAGATCTTGATTCAGGCCGTGTCGAGGACGTTATCACTCGATTCCCGCCGGAGCCAAACGGGTACCTGCATATCGGGCACGCCAAATCGATCTGCCTGAATTTTGGCATCGCCGAGGAATTCAGCGGACGCTGTCATTTGCGGTTTGACGATACCAACCCCACCAAAGAAGAACAGG
>DASPOV010000234.1:0-3177 GCA_035625815.1 Methyloceanibacter sp. | reverse complement strand
GCTTTCGTTTCGAAGTTTGCTTCGCGTTTGACACGGTGGAGTCCTCCCATACCTTCGGGCAAATATTCGAACCATACGAGTAAGGCTATCGTACTCCCGATGAGACGCCACGACCAGCGGCAGGTTCCAAGAAAACCAAGTGGCGGCAATCTCTAGTCGGCGAAGATGGGCCTCGGAGTAGGTAATGCCCTTCGCGGGCTCCAACGCATGTCGGGGAATCACTTTCATCGTTGCATGTCCTTCACGGCGCATCTGCACGCCGGAGGACACGTAAGCGACTTGCTTTGCCCATAAGGAGGATTGGGCAAAGATTATTTTCGTTAGCTGCCTTTCACGGCGCGACGGACGGTATGTGGGCTCACGCCGCGCCGCTTGGCGACAGCCTTGTAAGCTGCGTTGTTAGTTGAGCACTTGGCTCGCTCTTCCTGGAAGAGCGAGGCTGTAATGGCTCAGCCGTGGGCCGAACATCAGATTGAGCGCAAGGCCAAATCCCGCGGCCAGGTGTAGATTGGGCACGGAAGGTCGCGACACCAAAGCTGGTCGGCAAAGGCAAGCACCAGCACCGTCAACGGCCGACGAGCCCCAAGTCGTTGAGCAGCCTCGACAGATCACTCGTCACACGAGCTCTTCCACTAAAGCCCGAGATTCAGCACATCCGTCGCGTGAAACCGGAACAGCACAAGCAACACCAGCACGCCGGCAACCCAGAACCCCATCGCTGCCTCGCGCCGGCTCGTCCACGCCGCGGCGAGACCGCAGGCAAACAAGAGGAAGGGTAAGCTCATCATGGTTTAGCCTCCGCCTGACCGAATTTTGGCGCCCTCACTGCGACCACTGCGACAATAAATGCCTTCGGATAGCGCCGTCACCCACTTGACGGCGTCGCCCGAAGACCGATCACACCAATCCTCAATGATTCGCGCCCAAGCGTAAACTGCAAGTTATTGCAATTTCCGCCCCTCGGTAAGCGACGGCCATACCTAAAAATGAAGGCTCGAAGCTTCCGGTGGCCTGGATGAAGATCACAATTACGCTGCTCAAGCGAGCGTCGGAGCTGCGCGGGCGGCAATGGCGTGAATGTCGCCGCCAAGTCCAACGCCGTAGCTATGCCTGAATGCACCATAGAGCCGCGTCGCCAAGAAGGCATCGCTCACCGCCGGCGGCGCATGGGCCTGGAGCAACGCCCCCGCGGCCGTAAGCGCAAGCAACTCCACCACGGACCGCGCCCGCGCCTGGTCCCGCGCGGCTTCAGCAAGTAGAATTCTCACGCCGTCCACTGCTGACTTCAATCGCGGCTCGCCACCACTTGCCGCTTCAATCCCAGCAAGCACGCGCTCCAAGGTCTCCGGCGAGCGCTCGACCACCCGGAGCACATCGAGGCACATGACATTACCCGATCCCTCCCAGATGGCGTTCACCGGAGCCTCGCGATAGAGCAACGGGAAGCCGCCTTCCTCTACATAGCCGTTACCGCCGAGGCACTCCATTGCCTCAAAGGTGAGCGCCGGTGCGATCTTGCACACCCAATATTTGGTGATCGGCGTCATCAACCGCCGGTAGGCCGTTTCATCTGCATCGTCGCGCCCATCGAAAGCGCGGGCGAGGCGGAAGACGAGCACGGTGGCAGCCTCGACGTCGAGCGCCATGTCGGCGAGCACCTGGAGCATCAGCGGCTGATCGATCAGCCGCTTCTGGAAAACGCTGCGATGCTGTGCGTGATGGATCGCGCGGGCAAGCGCTTGCCGCATCAGCCCGGCTGAGGATACGGCGCAGTCGAGCCTGGTGAGCGTCACCATGTCGATGATGGTGGGAACGCCTCTTCCCTCTTCGCTCACGAGATAGCCGAGCGCGCGGTCGAAACTCACCTCGGCCGAACCGTTGGAGCGGTTGCCGAGCTTGTCCTTGAGCCGCTCGAGTCGGAACTTGTTGACCGGGCCGTCAGGCGAAAACCGCGGCACGAAAAAGCAGGACAGCCCTCCTTTGGTCTGCGCGAGAACCAGGAACGCGTCGGACATCGGGGCCGACAGAAACCATTTGTGACCGCTTATGGCGTAGCCCTTGCCGGAGCCGGTGCCGTTGAGGGGAACGGCCGACGTGGTGTTGGCGCGAACGTCGGTGCCGCCCTGACGTTCCGTCATGCCCATGCCGATGGTGATGGCCTGCTTCTTCTGCCAGGGAGCAAATCGCGGGTCATAGCTCCGCACGAGCAGCTTCGGCAGCACCGTGCGGGCGAGTACCGGCTCGTGCAGGAGCGAAGCGACGGCGGCGTGGGTCATAGTGATGGGACAGCAATGGCCAGCCTCCATCTGTGCTGCCATGTAGCTGCCCGCGCACCTTTCGACATGGGCCCCCGGCCGCGGACCGCTCCCTGCCGTCAGATAGTCCCAGGTCGAGCAGTGAAGGCCTTGCGTCGTGCTGAACCCCATCAACCGATGATAAGCGGGGTGGTAGTCCACCCGGTCCAGCCGGCGTCCTTGCGCATCGAAGGCGCGGAGCCGCGGGGCGTGTTCATTGGCCTGCCGCCCGAGATCAGCTGCCGCGGCGCTGCCGGCGATCCGGCCGAAGGCGGCAAGGTTTTCGGCGGCATCGATGCCCCCCTCCCGGGCGACGGCGTCGCACAAGGGGATGTCTGACGTGAACAGATTCACATCAGTGAAGACTGGGCTTTGGTTGAGCACCTGCTCTCCCGGCGGAATCGAATCGGGGGCCATAGGTTCCTTTGACGACTCTGAAATAGCCATTGCTGCCATAGCTTACGGGGCAGCAAAGCTTGCCGCCCGGGCAAAGTCGGCCTATACAGTCCACTTTAATGAGCATTGCGGCCGAAGCGACCGAATTCTGCTTCCCTCATCGCCATCTGCTTGGGATCGAAGGCCTTTCACGCAACGAGATTGTGGGCCTGCTCGATCTTGCGGAGCAGGCGTCGACCGTCAGCCGCCAGATCGCCAAGAAACGCGACGATCTCCGTGGCCGCACCCTGATCAATCTCTTCTTCGAATCCTCGACCAGGACCCAAAGCTCCTTCGAACTCGCGGGCAAGAGACTCGGCGCAGACGTGATGAACATGTCGACGCAGACCTCGTCCATGTCGAAGGGCGAGACCCTGATTGACACGGCAGTGACGCTGAACGCTATGCGGCCCGACATTCTCGTCGTGCGCCACCATGCGGCGGGCGC
>DASPOV010000233.1:0-2679 GCA_035625815.1 Methyloceanibacter sp. | reverse complement strand
CCGCAAGCGAGATGGACGTGGCTTGAGGCAATCGGCCGAACAACGGTCTTGGTTGTCGCTCTGTGCGCATTATTTTGTACAAAGGCTGTCGATAGCGAATTAACTTGTCCGGTTTTGGTAGCACATCAATTGTCCGCTTCTTCTGCTTTTGTTCCGCCTGTGGACCCTGTGGGCAACGCCTAAGCGTTGTCCACAAGTCCACAGGCGCGCCGCCGAGCGGATTTAAGCGGCATCTTTAGACCGTTATGGGGCTCGCAACGGGGATTTTGTTCGCGTTTGGGGCTGTCATGCGGCTTTGAGCCCGACGGCCTGAACGAGGGCGGCGAGGTCGTCGACGACGCGTTGATAGAGGCGGTCGAGCGGAGATCGGTTTTGGCTTCCGAGCTTCGCGTCGGCCCGAACAGGCGAAAGAAGCCCGGCGGTCAGCGGGGCGTAGACGCGCTCGAAGAGCTTCAGAAACACGAGGCAGATCGAGTATCCGTTGGGGAGGAGGCGATAGCGGCGCGAGTGGGGCAGCTTCTCGACGAGATCTTTGGCGCGTAGTTTTGACAGATCGTAGCGGAGGGAAGCGAGGGTGTAACGTCCGCCGTCCGAGCCGAGGGCGTCGAGGACTCTGGGAAGAAGATCGGCCGTCGTAAAGCTATTGGCGGCAGCGATGTGGCTGAAGCGCACGAGAGCGTGCATGAGCGCAAGTTGCCGCGCATTATCGAGCTTGAGACCGGGAATGCGTTTTCCCGTGGCGGTGATGGTCGGCTCCGCCAACTTTCGCAATTGTCCACGGTCGATGAAGGTTTCGACGATGTCCTGCTGCACGTTCAGATAGTTGTCGTTGATCGCGGAGAGCGTGGCGCGCAGGGCCGGCAAGTTATCAATGGCCTTCCTGACGCCGTAGTCGGTGACGTTGTTGGTCGAGGCCTCGGTGCGCAGGATGAGGTGATCGCGGACGTACTGTTTGATGAAGCCGTTGCGATAGTGGCTGCGGATGACCGGGTTGGCGAGGTCCATGTCCTCGATCTCGGTTTGTAGCTTGCCCCGATAGCGCTTGCAGATTTTGCGGCCGAAGATCGTGGTGATCTTGTTCGGCTGGCCGATGGTGCGATTGGCGTCGAGGAGCCGCTCGCCGAGCTTGTCGAGAGCGGCGCGGCGATGGAACACGAGATTGTCGCAGAACTCGGTCTGGGCGAAGAACAGCCGGTGCCGGCAACCCGCCTCATCGCGCTCCTGCGGGGTGAAGAATGGGGTGAAACAGGAGAGCCACTTCTGACCGCAGGCGATAAGGTCGCGCGGCGTCAACGAGTCGGCCAGTTCCTGGAGGCGTTCGGGCCTGGCGCACCGCATGAACGCGTTCGAGCATTGCTGAAAGTCGATGCCCTCCTCGCGCATCCGGTTGGCCAGCCAATGATGTTGGTTGAGGCAGACCCGAGCCGAGAACGGAAGGTAGGGGCACATGCGCACGAACATGCGGCCCCATCGCTCGTCGTTGAGATAGAAATTGTACTGAACGACCCAGCGCTCGGCGAATTGCAAATGCCAACGGTTGCTGGCCTTGTCGCCGATGGCGATCAGGATGCGAGCCGGCTCGCGCGCCTTCAGCACGACCACCACCTCGTCCGGGTTGGCGCCCCGGAAGTACGGTTCGACGAATTCGTCGCGGCGGCCTTCCGGCGCCTCCATGACTGGAGTGTTGTGCTTCTCGACCCACGTCTTTAGCCATTGCTGAAAGTGATCGGCGATGCGATGCAAAACGCCTCTGCTGACCGGGTACAGGCGGCGGTAGGCGTCGAAGAACCCGATCACTCTCTCCGGTTGCTGAAACGGCTGGATCAACCCGTTGAGCAGGATCCGATCGAAGCAACGATAGTGGAAGCGAATGCTGCTCTTATGGTGCTCAAAAAAGGAGTTCATCGAGAGCCCCGCCGAAGTGACTTCGACAGGGTAGCTGACCTCTGCCGCTCTCGCTCAGCCGTCGAGGAGCGGCAGGGATATCAAGGGCGAAGCCCTTGGCTAGGTAGCGCACGATCTGTCCGGTAAGCCTTCCCCTTTTGAAAGGGGGTTGGATGCGCCGGACAGAAGCCCTTCAAGGTGTGCGCATGGCGATGTTTTTGAACATTCTGCACCGCTGGGAATCGGCGGAGCTCAATCAGGAGGAGGCGGCCGAGCTGCTTGGGATCGACGTTCGGACGTTTCGGCGATGGACGCGCCGCTACGAGGAGGAGGGCGAAGCCGGCCTTGTTGACCGGCGGCTCGGCAAGGCTTCGGGCCGGCGGGTCCCGGTGGACCGGGCGGAGGAGGTGGAGAGGCTTTATCGCCAGCGCTACCCGGGCTTCACCGTCAAGCACTTCCACGAGCATCTGGTGAAGGACCACGGCTTCGGCTGGGGCTACACCTGGCTGAAGCTGCATCTGCAGTGGAAGGGCGTGGTGGGAAAGGCGCCGCGCAAGGGGGCGCATCGCAGGAAGCGCGAGCGGCGTCCGCTGCCGGGGATGATGCTGCATCAGGACGGCTCGCGCCACGAATGGCTTGCGGGACAGCCGCCGCTCGACCTGATCGTGACGCTCGACGACGCGACGGGCGCGATCTACTCGGCCTTTCTTGTGGAGGAAGAGGGAACGGCTTCGACCTTTCGAGCGCTGAAGGAGGTTTTCTCGGAGCATGGCCTGCCGATGAGCCTGTACACCG
>DASPOV010000232.1:0-3532 GCA_035625815.1 Methyloceanibacter sp. | reverse complement strand
CCGGGGTAGGTGGCCTCTTCTGTAGGAAAGGAAAATCGGACTTAGAACAATTCGGTAAAGATTGCGGGGTCTTAGATGGCTGCGGGTCGATGAACACATAGCCGTTGCTGGTGCGAAGGACGCGGGTTTTGCGGGTGCGGTTGCCGAACAGGTCGCGGCAGGGCTCGGCAACGCGCTTGATCCGGTTTACCCATGACATTATGTGCACGTCTTCAAGCGCCTTAATGGGATCCGAGTAGCAATGGAACAGAATTACTAGGTAAGGCCTCTTTCAGGCCGCCTCGTTGAGCAGAGCCGGGTTCCTGAGTGGCCGCAGCTCTCCGCGTGCGATCCTGTCCGGCAGCGAGAAGGTGTAGCGGCCGAGCATGTTGATGTGCTCGTGCCCGAGCGGCGACAGGCGGGCCACATCCTCGTCCCTGACCTCGAAGCCCTCCTTGCGGACCTGCCGCAGCGCCGCGTCCGTGTAGACCGTGTTCCAGAGCACGATGACGTTGACGATAAGACCGAGCGCGCTCAACTGATCCTCCTGCCCCTGGCGATACCGTTGGCGCAGCTCGCCACGCTTGCCATGGAAGACAGCACGGGAAAGCATGTGCCGGCCCTCGCCGCGGTTGAGCTGGACGAGGATACGACGGCGGTAGGCTTCATCATCGAAGTAGTTGAGCAGGTGCACGGTCTTGATGATGCGGCCGAGCTCGGCCAGTGCGCGGGCAAGCCGCGTCGGGCTGTTGTTGGTCTGCAGCGTGCGAATGAGCCCGGAAGCCTGCACCGCGCCGAGTTTTAGGGAGCCAGCCAGACGCAGCAGGTCGTCCCACTGCTCCGCGACGAGCTTGGTATTGATGCGGCCGGAGACCAGCCGGTTGAGAGGGCCGTAGTCGGCCTTTGGGTCGATGCGCCAGAGCCGGGCGCCACCCGCATCGGCGAGCCTCGGGCTGAACTGGAAGCCGAGCAGATAGAAGATGCCCGAAGATCACGTCGGTGTAGGCGCCGGTGTCGGTCATGATCTCGAGTGGCTTCAACTCGGTCTCCTGCTCAAGAACGACGGAGAGCAGCACGAGGCTGTCGCGCAGCGTGCCGGGCACGACCACGCCATTGAGGCCGGTGTATTGGTCGGAAGTCATGTTGTAGTAGGTGACGCCACGCTCGCGCCCGAAGTAACGCGGGTTCGGTCCGGAATGGATGGTGCGGATCGGCACCACGAAGCGAAGCCCATCGGCGGAGGCCACCTCGCCGGCGCCCCAAGCGCGGACGAGATCGATATCGTTCTGTGCAGCGACCAGCTTGGCGTTGGCCGCCGTCAGCGTGTCGGCGCGGATGTAGTTCTGTTTCACCCAGCCCAGGCGCGACCGGCTGAGCGCTGCCACCTCCGGCCGGATCATCGGCTCAAGCCCGGTATTGCAGGCCTCTGAAACGAGGACGGCACTGATGCTGGTGGCGAGGTCCTGCGCTCTGGCCTTCGCCTCGCTGGCGTGGCGGAAGGCATCGGCAAAGCCTGTCCTGGCATGAATTTCGAGCACCAGCTCCGGCAAGTCGACGCGCGGCAGACGGGCATCGATCGCCATCCTGAGTGCTGTTAGGCTTGCCGGCTCCTCGAGCTTGTCGAGTGGGGAGAGAACCAGGTCGGGATTGCCGCCTACCTCCTCGATGCGCAGGCTGGTGTTCTGTGGCAAGCCGGCTGCGGTATGGCGGAAGGCTTCATCGAGGCGCTTGCTGAGCCTGTCGATTTCGTCCGCCGCATTGCTCGACACGCCGAGCGTCCGGCATACCGCCGGGCGCGCCGCCTCCCATGCCTGACCGTCGAGGAGACCCTTCCTCGGATCACCGTAGCGGAAGCTGGTGGCGACGTAGATGTCGCGCCGGCGGATGGCGGCACGCAGCCGATCAAGAAGGCAGAGGCGATAGCCCGTCATGTCGATCGCGCCGCGCTCGTCCCGCACCTGCCGCGCCCATGCCGCCGGCACGAATGCCGTCGGCGCAGGGCCAGGCCGCCGGCCATCATCGGCGACGGTGCGCATGTACTCGATGGCCTCCAGGATTGGCTTGCCTGCCGAGGCGCCGGCGAACGAGACCGTGCGCAGAAAGGCCGGGATGAAGCGCAGCCGGCGATGCTGCGCCCGCAGCTCCTTGAAATATTGGTCGTCCTCGGGCCGGGTGAGGCTGTCGATCCGTGCCATGGCCTCGGCTAGGTCCTCGCGCGAGATCGTTTCGAAGACGGTGCGGCGCACCGCGCGATCCGGTGTGCTCTCGTCGAGCAACACTGCACAGGCCTGCCTCAGCAGCAAAGCCGCAGCGTCGAGATCGCGGATGTCACCCAGGCGCTCCTTCTGTCCTGCCGCTTTCGCATCGGCGAACATGCTGGTGACGACGACATCGAAGAGGTCGAGCACGTCATCGTGGGCGCTCGCCTCGAGTGTGCGAATGTAGGCCAGCAGGGTCGCAATCCGTCGCTCGCCGGGGAGCCGCTCGACGGCTTGCGCCTTCGCCGCAGCGGCGAACCGGGCCAAACTGGTGATCCGGCTCTTCGGCAGCCGGTCGAGGGATGGCAGACCCGCTGCCAGCTCTTGCACCTCCTTCAGCCGATCGACGGCGCGGCTGAGCTCCGCCGGACTCTGCAGCACCGGGCCATCCCGCAAGCGATCGAGAGCGCTGCGCCGCTCGCCATCCGGCACCGCGAGCAGGCTTTCGAGGCGTTGCCGCTGCTCGGGTGTCACCCTGCCGGTCAGGCGCTGCCACAACCGCTCGTTGGCGTGTGAGCGGACGCGGGCGACGGCGCGCTCCAGAACGGTGAGGCCTGGCAGCACGACCTTGTTGGCGAGCAGCCAGGCAACGGCACGATCGAACAGCACGCTCGGCCGATCCGTCCCTGTCCAGCAGAGAGCGTAGAGCCAGCGGTTGAGGCGGAATTGCAACCTCGGATCAGTGAAGGCCTGATAGCCGTATCGCTCCCTGATCTCGATCTCGTGCCGCCAGCGCCACTGGCTCGCCTGATAGGCGGCGATCTTGTCCTTCGGCTCGATCCCGATCTGCTTGCCGACAAAGGACTGCACGCGGGCCGGCGTCCCGGTGAGGTCATCGAGGAACGTGCCGAGGAAGCGCACGGCGCCCAGCTGCACGGCAACGCCGAGGCGCATGTGGTCGCCGCGCCGGGAGCGGATGAAGACCTTGTCGGTGTCATCGAGGTGAAAGTAGCGCGCGAGGTGGTCGGCCGATGGCTCACCCGTGAAGCGGCCGTAGCGGCGCTGCTGCTCGTCGGTGAGGAAGCTGACGGGCATGACGATGCCTCCCAGTGGGCTTTCCATCGGCGATGCCGACGGCCGCGCTCTTGGTGGTGCAGCGTCGCAGGCTACAGCGATCGCGCCGCCGGGCTGAGCGGCGCCGAACAGATTTCCCCGATATTTCCAAATCGACTCGGCGTGTGGCTGGGATGCCGCGCGGCTTTGCATAATCTGTGAATTTCGCAAAGAATGCTTGAGCCTTCTCCTTCAATAATGAATTAGGCTTTGCAAAATATATGGGGGAACCATCTACGGCT
>DASPOV010000231.1:0-5352 GCA_035625815.1 Methyloceanibacter sp. | reverse complement strand
GAGGTAAAGCTCGGATCGTAAGTGAAGTGCCCCGTCTCGGCGTAAAGCGTGGTGATATCGATCACGTCAGGGCCGAGCGTGCCCTTACGGACCGGTAGCTCATGATGGCCCCCGGCCAGCGCCAAGGATGCCTCGGCCGCTACAGGCCTGCCGATATAGCTTTCTGCGACGCTCATCAGAGCCTCCTGGAACCCCAATGCAATGAGAGAACACTCAACGCGTATTTGCTGCGCATTGTGCCAGTAGTTCTGCTTTTGGCGTAGTTATTTTTTTGCGCTGCGGCATAGATTCAGTGCAGGTAACGCAGTGCAACAAGTATATGCACAAATCTTATGCAGATTTGGCTTTATCGCGGATGCGTGCGAGCGATTCTTCGCGGCCAAGCACCTCAAGCACGTCAAAGATGCCAGGTGAGGTTGATCGGCCGGTCAGCGCCGCGCGGAGCGGCTGCGCTACCTTCCCGAGCATCAGGCCTTCCTCCTCGGCATAGGCGCGAACGGCCGCATCCAGTGCCCCCAGCGTCCAAGGCTCGACGCTCTCAAGCCGTGGCAGCAAGGCGCCGAGCGTCTTGCCCCCAGACTCGTCGAGGAGCTTCTCCGCCTCCGTATCGAGAGAAAGCGGCCGCTTGGCAAAGAGATATTCCGCGATGTCGAGAAGCTCGACCAGGGTTTTGGCGCGCTCTTTCAGACCGGGGAGTGCGCGCTCGAGTTTGCGCCAGCCATCGGTACCGATCTTGGCTGCGAGCTCACCACCATTTGGAAGCTCGGGCAAGAGCACTCGGAGGCGTCGCATGAGTTCCGCATCCGGCGTAGCCCTGAAGTAGTGACTGTTTAGGTTCTTGAGTTTCGCGAAGTCGAAGCGCGCCGCCGACCGCCTGATCGCGTCCAGATCGAACCAGCGGATCATGTCCTCCGTTGACATGATCTCGTCATCGCCATGACTCCAACCGAGCCGCACGAGATAGTTACGCAAAGCCGAGGGCAGATAGCCCATTGCGCGATAGGCTTCGACGCCAAGCGCGCCATGGCGCTTTGACAGCTTAGCGCCGTCGGGTCCGTGGATCAGCGGCACGTGAGCGAAGATCGGTGTCTTCCAACCGAGCGCCTTGTAGATCTGCGTCTGCCGCGCGGCGTTGGTGAGGTGGTCGTCGCCTCGAATGACGTGAGTGATGGTCATGTCATGGTCGTCCACCACGACGGAAAGATTGTAGGTCGGCGTGCCATCGCTGCGGAGCAGCACCAGGTCGTCGAGATCCTTGTTGGGAAAGACGACGCGTCCCTGCACCCGGTCTTCGATCATTGTGTCGCCCTCACGCGGCGCCTTGAAGCGGATGACGGGCGTGACGCCGGCTGGCGCGTCCGTCTCGTCGCGGTCGCGCCAAGTACCGTCATAGCCAGGCGACCGGCCCTCCGCGCGCGCCCGTTCGCGCATGGCGGCAAGCTCCTCCGCACTCGCATAGCAGCGATAGGCCTTGCCTTGGGCTAGGAGTTGCTCCGCAGCCTCGCGGTGGCGCGTGGCGCGGGCAAGCTGATAGACGGGCTCTCCATCCCAATCGAGCTCGAGCCAGCGCAGCCCGTCGAGGATCGCGAGGATCGCCCCTTCCGTCGAGCGCGCCCGGTCGGTATCCTCGATGCGGAGCAGCATCGTGCCGCCCTTGCCCTTCGCGTAAAGCCAATTGAACAGCGCAGTACGGGCGCCACCGATATGCAGATAGCCGGTGGGCGAAGGCGCAAAGCGCGTGACCACGGTGTTGCTCATAGGCTGTGCACAACCTTCGGCGGAATTTGACAAGGACTCGACGTGGGGCTGATGTAGCATAGCTACGCCGCTGCTTTCGTCATGGCCGCGACTGGGATTTACTTCGCAGCGGACGTGCTTGTCGAGCGTAACGGGCGGAACGTGGCGCTGCGCACGGATCGGCGCGCTCGCTCTGCCACAGGCTACTCGCGCTATAGCGTGGACAATTGGCTGCTCGCGGACGGTGAGAATCGCGAGCGGCTGAGGTCACCGCCAATAGGCCGTCCGGCTGCGACCTGCTCGGCTGCGTCGGCAACGTGAAGGGCAAGAGTATCGCGCTCATCCGCCATCCTGCCGCGTTGGAAGAGGACTGCCGCCCCCGACACCGTCCCGGCCCTTCAGCGTAGGCAAACGGTGCAGCACAGTGCGGTTGCTGGTGATCGGCGCGTACTGCGCCCTACATCCAGAGGGGCTGTCGATCCGCAGCGAAAGTGTTGCCGAGACGTGCGGGCGAAGGACGAAGGTGCGGCCGATGACGAAGATGATCGCCGCTTCGACGGCGATCCCGATGAGTAGCGTTAGTACCGGCGGATGAGGCCCACTAGGCGCCCCTGCACGCGCACGCGGTCCGGGCCGAAGATGCGCGTCTCGTAAGCGGCGTTGGCAGCTTCGAGGGCAATTGAGTCGCCACGCCGGCGCAAGCGCTTCAGCGTGGCCTCCTCATCATCAACGAGCGCCACGACGATGTCGCCGTTGCTGGCGTCCTCGCACTTCCGGACGATGATGGTGTCGCCGTCGAGGATGCCGGCATCGATCATCGAATCGCCTTTAACCTCAAGCGCGAAATGCTCGCCCTTGGACAGCAGCTCTGGCGGCACCTCGATGGTGTTCATGCGAGTCTGGATGGCTTCGATGGGCACGCCAGCGGCGATGCGGCCCATGACCGGCACGCTCACGGTCTGGGGCAAGCTTTCGCCCTCGGCCACCTGGGGCACGCGGCCCAAGCTCCCCTCGATGACGCTTGGCGAGAAGCCGCGAGCGCGGACGGCGCCGAGCGCCTGGGGCACGGATTCGGGCAGCCGCACGATCTCCATGGCGCGGGCGCGGTGCGGAAGGCGCCGCACGAAGCCACGCTCCTCAAGCGCAGTGATCAACCGGTGGATGCCGGATTTCGATTTGAGATCCAGAGCTTCCTTCATCTCGTCGAAGGAGGGCGGCACCCCCGTCTCCTTCAGGCGCTCATGGATAAACATAAGGAGCTCTTTTTGCTTCGATGTCAGCATCTGATCCTGTTAGCGCGTCCCTAAGTGAGCGCGAGTCCCTTGTACAAATCATGAACAATCTATCTGTTCTAGTTGTGTTCTGCAAGCAAGAATGACCACTATCCTTTCGTCGGAGACAACGGGGTCCGGCTAGGATGTCGCTGATTCGTATTGCCGAGGCCTTAACCGCAGCGTCACCGATCAGTCATCCAGCGGAATGATCGTCACCCGCCCCCCTCTAGCGAGGGCCGGCGCATCGGGCGGCCGCACGATGAGGCAGTCGGCGCGGACGAACTCCGCCATCAGGGCGCTGTCCTGGCAGGAGAGGGGGGTAACGACCCTATCGCCGCCAGAGCCCCATGCCGAAACAGCCCGCATGTAATGCTCACGCGGTCCATTAGCATCGAGGTCCCGGCTGAGGACGGCTTCTGACCGCCCACGAGCCTCCTTGTGCAGCCCGAGCAGGCGGTGCAGCATGGGCACAAGGAATACGAGCCCACAGATCAGCGCCGACACCGGATTGCCGGGCACCCCAAGCACCCGCTGGTGGCCCATGCGGCCATAGAGGAGGGGCTTCCCCGGCCGCATGGCGATCCTCCAGAAGTCCAGCTCAAGGCCTTCGGAGCGGAGCGCCGCGCTGACGAGGTCCCGCTCGCCGACCGATGCGCCCCCAATGGTGACAAGAATATCCGAGGCGCTGCCGGTGCGGGCGAGCGTGATGAGGCTCTCCAGCGTGTCCTTGGCGATGCCGAGGCTCATGGGCTCGCCGCCTTGCGCTTCGATCAGCGCAGCAAGTCCCGACGGAACAGAGGAAACGACCTGGTCTGCCTCAAGGTCCGTGCCCGGCGGCACGACCTCGTCGCCAGTGGCAAGGATTGCAACCTTGGGCTTGCGGCGGACCGGCAGCTTGGCATGGTTCATGGCAGCGGCGAGCATCAGTTCGCGGGGCCCGAGCCTCAGGCCGGCGCGCAGCAGCACTTCGCCCTCGGCAAAGTCCTGGCCACGCGGCCGGATGTGGCGTTGCGTCGCCGCCTCCTTGACGGTGACCACACTGGGGGTGACCTCCGTATTCTCCTGGATGACGATCGTGTCGGCGCCCTTCGGCACGGGTGCGCCGGTGAAGATGCGGACCGCTTCGCCGGGTCCGACCTCGCCAACGAAGCCCCTTCCCGCTAACGACTCGCCGATGAGCCGGAGCGTCGCCGGCAATGTAGCAATGTCATCGGCGCGCACCGCATAGCCGTCCATGGCCGACGCATCGAAGGGAGGTTGGGTAAGGCCTGCCGCGAGGTCTACGGCCAGCACGCGCCCGCGCGCCTGGTCCAGCGGAATGCGCTCTACTTCAAGCGGATCAAGCCCTTGCGTCACGCGGGCGACGGCTTCGGCGACTGGGAGCAAGGCCATAGGATCAGCGACGAAGCGCGCCGGCCTTGAAGGTCCCCGAGCGACCGCCCGTCTTCTCGACGAGCCGAATGCGGGAGAACTCAACCGCCCGATCGGCCGCCTTGACCATGTCGTAAATGGTGAGGCAGGCGACCGCAACCGCCGTCAGCGCCTCCATCTCCACCCCGGTTTTTGCCTCGACTTTGGCGGTCGCCTCGACCCTGACGCCAGCTGGATCGCGTGAGGGCGTGAATTCTACTGTCACTTGCGTCAAGGGAAGGGGATGGCAGAGCGGGATCAGCTCATGGGTGCGCTTCGCCGCCATGATGCCGGAGATGCGGGCGGTGGCGAGCACGTCACCCTTCTGGGCATTCCCGCGTAGGACGAGGTCGAGAGTCTTGGATGCCATGGCGACGAAACCTTCGGCAACCGCGCTGCGTTCCGTCACCGCCTTCCCGGAGACATCGACCATGCGCGCCTCGCCGGCCTCGTTCAGATGGCTCAAGCGCCGTGCGGTCATTGCGCCGCCTCGCGCTGCTTCGCCGGCACCCCGGTGAGAAGCGCCCGCGTGGCTTCGGCGACATCTGCTTGCCGCATTAGACTTTCACCGACGAGAAATGCGCCTACGTTGGCTTCCGCGAGCCGGGTGAGGTCGCCACGGTCGAAGATGCCGCTCTCAGCGACGACGATGCGGTCTCTGGGCACGCGCGGAGCCAGCGCCTCGGTGACGGCAAGACTGGTGACGAAGGATTTGAGGTCGCGGTTGTTGATGCCGATCAGCCTGGTATCGACTGCGAGCGCGCGGGTCAGTTCCGCCTCGTCATGCACCTCGGCGAGCACATCCATGCCGAGGTCATGCGCGGCTGTTGTAAGCTCCCGCGCCGTGGAATCGTCGACGGCCGCCATGATGATGAGGACGCAGTCGGCCCCGATAGCGCGCGCCTCCAGCACCTGGTAGGAATCCACCATA
>DASPOV010000230.1:0-6194 GCA_035625815.1 Methyloceanibacter sp. | reverse complement strand
ACGACATCGCGTTCATGGCGTCAAACAGGACCGAGAGAGTCCAGTCAAGCTCCTCGCCGCCGCCAGCAAACACGATGTCCTGCTTGCCCCATTGGATTAGCTCGCCGCCATTGCCGATGCAATGCGCCGAGGTCGAGCAGGCTGACGAGATCGAATAGCTCACGCCCTTGATGTGATAGGGGGTAGAAAGGGTCGCCGAGTTGGTCGAGGACATCGACTTCGGCACCTCGAAAGGCCCAACCTTTTTCGGTCCCTTCTCGCGCGTGGTGTCGGCCGCTTGCACGATAGCCCGCGTTGACGGACCGCCGGACCCCATTATCAGGCCGGTGTGCTCGTTGGAGATGTCCTTCTCCTCGAGCCCCGCATCGCGGATCGCCTGCTCCATGGCGAGGTAGTTCCAGGCAGCACCGGCCCCCATGAACCGGCGGATCTTGCGATCGATCAAGCCCTCCCAGTCTAGCTTCGGCGCGCCATGCACCTGGCAACGGAAGCCGAGCTCGGCGTAAGCGTCGGCTTTGACGATACCCGACTTGGCCTCGCGCAGCGAGGCAAGCACCTCTTGGGCACTGTTGCCGATCGAGGACACGATGCCCATGCCGCTCACGATCACTCTTCTCATGGACCCGTCCTCAGATCGGCATGCTGGGTCAGGCACCAGCGGGAGCTGCTTCGCCCGCCTGGAATAGACCGACCCGCAGGTCCTTGGCGGTATAGATGGTCTCGCCGTCGGCGTTCAGCCAGCCATCGCCGGTGCCAAGGGTAAATTTGCGCCGGATCACGCGCTTCAGCTCGACGATATATTCGAGCTTGCGCATGGTCGGCAGCACCATGCCGGTGAACTTGACCTCGCCGACGCTTAAAGCGCGGCCCTTGCCCGGCGCGCCGAGCCATCCCAGGAAGAAGCCAAGGAGCTGCCACAGGGCGTCGAGCCCGAGGCATCCCGGCATCACCGGGTCGCCCTTGAAGTGACACGGGAAAAACCAGAGGTCCGGTTTCACGTCGAGCTCCGCCACGATGCGGCCACAACTATGCTCGCCACCCCCTTCCTTGACCTCAGAGATACGGTCGAACATCAGCATAGGCGGCAGCGGCAGTTGCGCGTTGCCCGGGCCGAACAGCTCGCCCCTCGCGCAAGCGAGCAGATCCTCATATTCGAACTGTTCGCGTCGCTCGACCACCGTTGATCCTTCTCACGCGGAGGCGTACGCTCCCCGCAGCCGGCCGTTTCCTAACACAGTCGGATCGGCATCACCAGAAACCAGAAGCCAAAAACCGGCTTCTGGAGCTGGTGTTGCAGCAAACGGCGCTTCCCCATATATTGTTCGCGTGATGAGCTTACCGGCAATGGATATCGCCGAGCGCCTGCGCGCGGCGCGGTTGAGGCCCACGCGCCAGCGCGTTGCGCTTGCGCGCCTCTTGTTTGACGGCTGCGACCGCCACGTCACGGCCGAGCTTCTGCACGAGGAGGCGCAAAGCCGCAAAGTCCCGGTTTCGCTTGCCACGGTCTACAACACGCTGCACCAGTTCACCGAAGCCGGGCTGTTGCGGGAGGTGGCGGTCGAGGGCGCCAAGACCTATTTCGACACCAACACCTCCAACCACTACCACTTCTTCTGCGAGCACTCGGGCGAGCTCATGGACATCGAGACGGCCTCGATCCAGATCGAAGGCCTGCCCGAGGCTCCGAACGGCATGTCCATCTCGCGCATCGATGTGCTTGTGCGCCTGGTGAGTCACCGCAAGCGCTGATTCTGACTGCTACTTAACGACCTCGCCGCGGTAGACGCCCCACAGCTTGTCCTGCTGCACGAAGCCGGAATAGTCGTCGATCGACAACTCGCACCACCCCCCGTCGCAGGAGAGGACATTGCCGAGCACGCTCGGCGCAAGCTCGGCGATCGTGCTGGCGCCCGTTGATTTCCTGGAGTAGAGCGGCACGGTTTCCGGCGGCTTGGTCCAGGGCGCGATCAGCACCGTGCGTCGCCCACTGAGCATGCTGTGCCAGACCCAGCCGTCGGCACCTTCGCTGTCGCGGACGCGGCGCCAATTGTCGGATTCGGCAATGATCTCGACAGGGAGTCCCGCGCGGCTGAACACCCAGACGATGGCCTGGTCGGTGCTCGGGCCTTTGCGCACGTTGACTCGGTCGGATTTGAGGCTGACGAAGCGAGGTATCGGCAGGTGGCTTCGGCTACTCGGCCCGGTCGCAGGCGCTTCGTCGTTTGCGGCGTAGGTCTCGGCGCCCGCGAGCAATAGAATAGCAAGCGCAATTCCGACGGGCGCCCCAATTCGATGCCGATGCCCCACCGCTCTAGCCCCGACTCTCATACCCATTTGGTCCAAGACGCGTGAGGGTGCCTCTGCCCTTTGCGAATCGCTCTGCACTCTGATGCGGCAGAAAAGTGAACAGACCATGGCGTTCGTGCCAAGATGGCGCTTATCTGGGGGAGCCGCTTCTGTTAGAGAAAGCTACCCGCGCCGGGCTCATTCGCGATCGCATCTCCCGCGGGGAAACTCCTGCCCCAGCGGATCTCCTAGGGAAGAACGAAGAATTATGACTACTGCTGAACGACCGCTAATTATTGTCACACGTAAGCTCCCAGAGGTGGTGGAAACCCGCCTGCGCGAGCTGTTTGACGCGCGCCTTAATCTTGAAGACCAACCGCTTTCTCGGGAAGAGCTGATCGAGGCGGTGAAGACCGCCGACGTACTGGTCCCCACCGTCACCGACCGCATCGACCGGGGCGTGCTGAGCCAGGCCGACCCCCAACTCAAATTGATCGCCCAGTTCGGCACTGGCGTCGACAATATCGACCTCGAAACCGCGCGGAACCGGAGCATCATCGTCACCAACACACCCGGCGTGCTGACCGAGGACACCGCCGACATGACCATGGCGCTGATTCTAGCCGTGCCGCGGCGGCTCGCCGAGGGCGCCTATCTGTTGAAGAGTGGCGACAGCCAGTGGCATGGCTGGTCGCCAACCTGGATGCTTGGGCATCGCATTTTCGGCAAGCGGCTCGGCATTGTCGGCATGGGCCGCATCGGCCAGGCCGTGGCGAAGCGCGCCAGGGCCTTCGGCCTGCAGGTCCACTACCACAACCGGCGGCGCGTGGCGCCCGAGGTTGAGAAGGCGCTCGAGGCCACCTATTGGGACAGCCTCGACCAGATGCTCGCCCGCATGGACATCGTCTCCATCAACTGCCCGCATACGCCCGCGACCTATCATCTCCTTTCCGCGCGCAGGCTCGCGCTGATGAAGCCCACGGCCTATATCGTCAACACGGCGCGCGGCGAGGTGATCGACGAGAACGCGCTTGCCCGCATGATCGAGAATGGCGAACTCGGCGGCGCCGGCCTCGACGTATTCGAACATGAGCCAGCAGTGAATCCGAAGCTGCTCAAAAGCGACAAGGTCGTGGTGCTGCCCCATATGGGATCGGCCACGTTGGAGGGTCGCGTGGACATGGGCGAGAAGGTTATCATCAACATCAAGACCTTCCTCGACGGCCACGCGCCGCCGGATCGTGTCCATCCCGCGATGTTTTGACCAGCATTTCAATCCCGTCATTGGCGGCTTGATCCGGCAATCTACAGCCACTTGGTCTGGGAGTCTTGCCTCTGGATGCCCGGGTCTTCGCCCGGGCAGAACGTGCCGGTGCATTAACATCCGACACCCGATAAGGCGGAGACGGCGCAGCCCCTAGGCCAGCTCCGGACGCCGAAGCCGCCGTTCCCGCTCTGCCGCCCCCCTCCCCCCTCCGGGACTCAAGCCGGAAGAGGTCATCATGGCGGTACAGATGCAGCCTTAGGCGTGTCGGCTGCGATCCCGGCGAGATTGACGGCGCCTAAGGCACTCGCATCCCTCGGTCACTTCGCCCTTCGGGATGACGAAGCCGCGTTGCCAATAATCCGCGCGGTCAAGCATGACGAACAGGCGCCCAGCCTGGATGCGCCCAAGGCTCGCGGTGCTATCCTCCGGCCGCTTGGACAGCCGCATCCACAATACGTCCATAGGGGCGCCGAGATCCTCGACCTCGAGACCGGAAAGATCGCGCACCGCGGAGTGGCGGCCGTCGGCGCCGACCGCGAGATCGGCGGGCACTTCGAGCGTGCCCCCGGACACCTGCGCCCGGACTCCGATCACAATGCCCTCGTCTTCGACGAGATCGGTGACCTCTGCCTGCATTTCGAGTTTGAAGTTCGCATAGCGCTCCGCGTGCTCAGCAAGAAAATCGAGGAAATCCCATTGCGGCATGAGGGCAATGAAATTAATCCGCAAGTATGACGCGATCCTCTCCGATCTGGCCAGCGAGCTCCTGCACCTCCTGATGCGGCCACTTGAGGAACTCTTCGAGCAGGCCAAGCTCGGCCATGATCTCGAGCGTGGAGGGATGGATCGTGTCGACGCGAAAATCGCGGAGAAAATCCGCATGCTTCTCAAGCACGATCACCTCGACGCCGACATGGGCGAGCCATACCCGGCATCATGCCGGCGGGTCCGGCTCCGGCGATGCAGCAGCCAGTGGTGACGATCTTGGTCGGCATAGATTCGACTATCGTCTCCGTCAACTGCTCGCATCCGTTATGGCTTCGCGGTGATGTGACAAATCATGGAAGCGGGGTTCAAGGCCACTCAGCGGATTCTCCGGGTCCCAGGCGTAGGTCAGCGTGCCGAAGTGCGCCTGCAGAGCGTCGTAAAGAAGCAGCCGCCCGACTAGGCTCTCGCCGATGGAAAGAAGCTCCTTCACGACTTCGACGGCTTGCAACGTCCCCATCACCCCAGTAACCGCGCCGAGAGTGCCCGCCTCCGAGCAAGGCGCGACGGTGCCGGGCGGTGGCGCTTCGGGAAATAGGCAGCGATAGTTCGGGCGCGGATCGCCGCCCGTGTCGCGCTCGTATCCGCGGATGGTGGTGACATAGCCGTCGAACGGCCCCACCGCCGCCGAGACAAGTGGCCGCTTAGCGAAATAGCAAGCGTCGTTAACGAGATAACGTGTGGCGAAATTATCGGAGCCGTCGGCCACGATGTCGTACTGCGAGACGATCTCGACGGCATTCTCGGGCCGAAGCCGTGTCGTATAGAGGCGCGTCTCCACATGCGAGTTCAAGCGTTCAATGTTCTTCGCCGCGCTTCTCGTCTTGTAGGCGCCGACGCTTGCCGCGTCGTGGACGATTTGGCGCTGGAGATTGTCGAGGCTCACCCGGTCGTTATCGATGATGCCGATTTGGCCTAAGCCTGCTGCGGCGAGATAGATGAGGAGCGGTGAGCCAAGGCCACCGGCGCCAATCACCAGCACCTTGGCGTCCTTCAGGCGCTGCTGCCCCTCACCGCCGATCTCTTTGAGCACCAGCTGGCGCTTGTAGCGTTCGATCTCGTCAGGGGTGAGCATCAGGCAATACTTAAGCCATCTGCGCAGGCGCTGCCACCCTCGGCGGCTCTACCCCGTGGAGCCGAAGCCGCCCCGCCCTCTCGACGTGCCACCGAGCTGCGACACAAGCTCGACCAGCACATGCTCGACGCGCGCCACCACCAGCTGGGCGATGCGATCGCCGCGGCGGACGGTGAATGGTTCCGACCCGAGATTGATGAGCAGGACTTTGACCTCGCCGCGATAGTCCGCGTCGATGGTGCCGGGGCTGTTCAATAGAGTGACGCCGGCTTTCAGCGCCAAACCGGAGCGCGGGCGAAGCTGCGCTTCGACCCCTGGTGGCAGTTCGAGCGCAAAGCCGGTGGAAACGAGCGCGCGGGTGCCTGGCGCAAGCTCGACCGGTGCGTCCTCGAGGACGCCCGCGACAACATCGAGGCCAGCGGCGTGCTCGGAATGATAAGTCGGAAGCGGCAGACCCTCGCCATGGGGCAAGCGCAGCACGCGGATGACCACGCTCGTGTGGCGCGCCTCGTCCGTCATTCGGCAGCCGAGCGCAGCGTCTGCAAGGCTTCGCTCGCGCGGGCGAGCAGCCTCGCCGCCATCTCATACTTGCTCATGGGCGGCCAGTCCTCGACGCCGGCCGGGGTGACGAGATGAACTTGGGTATGGTCGCCGCCCATGGCACCGGTCCCGGGCCACACATCATTGGCGACCATCCAGTCGGCGCCCTTGGCCCGGTGCTTGGCGGTGGCATTGGCGATTAAATTCTCCGTCTCGGCGGCAAAGCCGATGACAAGGCGCGGGCGATTGGCGCCAAGCCCC
>DASPOV010000229.1:0-5061 GCA_035625815.1 Methyloceanibacter sp. | reverse complement strand
GGGCCTCGGTGAAGAACACCTTGCCTATGGCAAGGCCGAAAATGCTACCAGCGAGAGCCCCGGAGCGATCCAAACTTCCGCGGAATGGGTAAGCCCGGCTTGGAAGGCTGCCATAAACGCCTCGATAAGGCCGGGCCCCATGCGTTGACCGCGAGGTCCGGCACAGGCGCGGATGACAGCGCCAAAGTCGTGATCAAAGGTAACGCGGAGGTCCCTGTGTCTCAGCCGCTGCCGCACATTCTGTTCGACGTGGAAGTTATCGATGAAGAGCACCATGTGCATCATCGGCGCTCACCATGTTTGTGAGCCGATCTGCGATGATGCATAGAGGCCCCTCGCATATTCTGCTCTTAGCGTGGGCGCGCTGAGGCAAGGCCGTCTGGCCACCGCAAGGCCTTTTCCGGATCGGGAAGCGCATTGCGGAGGCAAGCCCGGCACAGTGCTTAGTGAGAATGCCGAAGATGCTGGCTAAGCGGTAGAGATTCGGCGGCTTCACGCTCGCAACGGTTTCGAGCGCCAAAGCCGCACATCAGGTCATAGCCAGGCTATTTGCCGGGCCTCTCTCGGGTGGAAGCGGCAGCGACAACGCGCGCTAAACTGCGAACGCCCGCACCCCGAATCCTTCGACCCGGGAGCTGCAAGGTAAGGACTCGTAAAGCCTTAACGGGCGGGATCAGCCTTCGACCTCACCTTCGCGATGGCCTCAAGCCAGCCGCCATAGCGGGCATTCCTCTCATCTTCGCTCATAGCTGGCTCGAAGGCGCACGCCGGTACCCAAGCGCGTTGCAGCTCATCGTGGCCGCCATAGAAGCCGCTTGCCTGACCGGCAAGGAAGGCGGCACCAAGCGCCGTGGTTTCTGGATGGCGCGCGACCTCGACCCGCTCGCCCAAGATGTCAGCAAGCCGCTGAAGGAACCACACATTGGCTGTCATGCCGCCATCGACCCGCAAGTTGGCCGACGCCGGGACGCCGCTCTGCGCCATATCCTGTCGCAGGGCATCGAGCAGGTCACGGGTCTGGAAGGCGACGGCCTCAAGCCCAGCCGCAACGATGTCCGCAGCCGAGGCGGCGCGCGTGAGACCAAGTATCGCGGCACGTGCCTCGGCGTCCCAGTGGGGCGCACCAAGGCCCTGAAAGGCCGGGACCAGATAGACGCCGGACTTTGGATCCGCATGTCGCGCCAAGACCTCGCTCTCCGCTGCCTCGGCGATCAACCCGAGACTGTCGCGCAGCCACTGCACGGTGGCGCCGGCCATGAAGATCGATCCCTCAAGTGCGAAGGTTCGCCTGCCTTCGAGCTGATGAAAGACGGTCGCAAGCATGCGCGCGGTCGAGACGACCTTGGCATCCCCGGTATTGGCGAGAAGGAAGCAGCCGGTGCCGTAGGTCGCCTTCAACATGCCGGGCGCGAAGCAAGCTTGTCCGTAGGCAGCAGCTTGCTGGTCGCCGGCGATGCCTCTGATCGGAATCAGCGCGCCGAAATGCTCGCTCGCGGCCGCGTCGAAATCGCCCTGGCTGTCGCGTACCTCGGGAAGGACCGCGTTTGGGATACCGAGCCTATCGATCAGCCGCTCGTCCCAGTCCCCGGAGCGGATATCGTAGAGCATGGTGCGGGCGGCGTTGCTCGCATCCATGGCATGAACCTTCCCGCCAGTAAGCTTGAACAGGAGAAAGCTGTCCACGGTACCGAAGCACGCCTCGCCTGCCCGGGCACGCTCCGCAAGCCCAGGGACATTGGCGAGCAGCCAAGCGAGCTTCGTCGCCGAGAAATAAGGATCGATGATGAGACCAGTAGCTTCCGCGACATGCGCGCCCCACCCCTCCTGCCGGAGCTCATCGCAATGCTTTGCGGTGCGCCGGTCCTGCCAGACGATGGCTCTGGCAAGCGGCTTTCCAGAGGCGCGTTCCCACACAAGCGTTGTTTCACGCTGGTTGGTGATGCCGATAGCCTCGATCGATGGCGCGCCAATATCCTTAAGCACGGCACGCCCTGCCGCAAGCACCGATTGCCAGATCTCCTCCGGATCGTGCTCAACCTCGCCCGGTGCAGGATAAATCTGCGTGAGCGGCACCTGCGCTTGGGCGCGAGGCCGCGCCTCGGAATCGAAGACAATCGCGCGGGTGCTCGTCGTCCCCTGGTCGATGGCAAGCACAAACTCGCGCTTGCTCATGGAGCGGGTCCGATCTGGCTCAGGATCCAGCTGCAATATTCGTCGCTGCCGCCTTCGGTCGGAATCACCAGCAGCGCCGGCAGTTCGTAAGGATGCAGGCGCTTCGTCTCGGCAAGCACGGCGTCGGCGAGCGACGCGCTGGTCTTGATGATCATGGCGACCTCGTCCGCCACCTCGCGGGTGCCCTTCCACTCATAGATCGAGATCATGCCGGGAAAAATATTGACGCAGGCCGCGAGCCTAGCGGCAACGAGCGCGTCGCCTACTCGCTTCGCATCGCTGAGACGCGCAAACGTGGTGTAAACCAGAACCAGCCGATCGTCCTTCGTCAATGGATTCACCATTCTCCCCAAGCCAAGCGAGAGGCTTGAATACTGGGACGCCCCAGCCTTTATAGTGCGCGTTCTGTAGTCAGGCTCCAAGTTTATCGAAGTCAGCATGCCCCGATTCAAGAACATTACCTTTGTCGCTAGCGAGATGAAGGAAGCAGAGGCGGCGTGCCGCCAGCTTGTTGCCCGCTACGGCGATACGCCGCCCGAAAGTGCCGACGTCATAGTCGCCTTGGGCGGGGATGGGCTGATGCTGCAAACCATGCATCGCTATCTGAACAGCCGCATTCCGATCTACGGAATGAACCGGGGCTCGGTCGGCTTTCTCCTCAACGACTATCGGGAAGATCAGCTGCTGGAGCGCCTCGAGAAGGCCGAGATTAACGTCATCCACCCGCTGCGCATGACGGCTTATGACCGGCAGAACGGCGAACACCGAGCGCTCGCCATCAACGAGGTGTCGCTGTTCCGGCAGATCTATCAGGCAGCGAAGCTCCGGATCTCCGTCGACGGCCGCCTGCGCCTCGACGAGCTCATTTGCGACGGCATTCTCCTGTCCACACCCGCCGGGAGCACGGCTTACAATCTATCGGCGCACGGGCCGATCCTACCCATCAACGCGCCGCTGACGGTGCTCACCCCGATTAGCCCGTTCCGGCCGCGGCGTTGGCGCGGCGCGATCTTGCCCAATGAGGCTATTGTCCTGATCGAGGTGCTTGAGCCGGAGAAGCGGCCAGTGAGCGCGGTTGCCGACAACACCGAGTTTCGCGACGTGATCGCCGTCGAGATCCTGGAGGCAAGTGACGTCGACATCTTCATGATGTTCGACCCAGGCCACAGCCTCGCCGAGCGAATCCTGCGGGAACAGTTCGACTACTGAGCCCTATTGCTACGCCCGCCAGGGTTGTACGATATCGGCGAATACGGGCCTTTCCCGCTCCTCGGGCTTTTCCTTGGCCGTGCCGATATAGACAACGCCCGCCACGCGCTCATTGTCGGGAAGCTTGAGCGCGGCACTCACGCCTCGGCTATAGCCGTACCACGCGGTAATCCCACTGGGCGCCATAGCCAAGTGCGGTGGCGGCGATCAGAAGATTTTGGCACGAGGCCCTACGGAGAGCATCTGCTCCCATTCCGGCGCCGCGGTATTCTTGGCCACGCGCGAGATCACGGCGATCACGAGGGGCGCGCGCATAAACCTCTGCAAGAACCTTGCCGAACGCGCCGCGCGCGTCTCCCTGGAACAGCAGAAAGCGCCATGCGACGAGCTCCTTGTGGCCGGGGCACGTGCGCGGCCGCCGTGAGAATCTGCTCGATCTCGACGCCGCTTGGTACAGGGTCACCAAGCTGTTGTCAGAGGCCGAGCGGGGGCGAGCAAATGGTCATGAGAGACCTGTGTGGTGAACGGGCGTTCGCCTATCGCGAAAACCCCGAGGAAACAACGGCTGATGGAGGGATCAGAGCGGCTTTGGCGACCCCAAATCGGCCTTAGTCGTGGCCGAATTTCGCTGCGTTGTGAGGGGGGTCGAACGGGGTATTGGCTGGCGGCGGTCTGACGGGAGCGAACGCTATGGGAGGGAAGCGCTGCGCAGGGCTTGGGCGTTTGCTCGTGCCCATCGCTTTCCTTTGCGCGAGCGCTGCGAGCGCCGAGGAGCAGAAAGCGGCTCCCGCCCAAGCAACACCTTCATCAATCATAATTGTGCTCGATGGCTCGCGCAGCATGTGGGCGAGAATAAGCGGCCAAAGCAAGGTCGCTGTGGTTCGCACCGCACTTGGTGAGGCCTTCGCAACTTACGAGGACCGCATCGCATTCGGACTTGTGGCCTTTGGTCACCGCGGGGGCGGAACTTGCACAGAGGCCGAACTCTTGGCAAAACCGGGCGAGCTTGGTTCGAAAACTCCAGGCAAGCTCTTGTTCGGCGCAGGTTTAAAGCCAAAGACGACGAAGCCGATCGCGGCTTCGCTTGTCGAGGCTGCCAAGCAAACGCCCGCCACCAGCCTCGATGTCGTACTCATCACCGACGGGCTCGACAATTGCAAGTCGAACGTGTGCGCCACGGCGAAATCTCTGAAGCAAGCGGCGCCCGGCTTGCACATCCATGTCATCGGTTTCGACCCCAAGGCGAAGCAAAGCGTGAAGGGCCTCGCTTGCGTGGCGCAGGAAACCGGCGGCGAATTCTTGACCGCAGCCAATGCCGGCGAGTTTAAGCAAGACCTCACAGCTATCCTCGATGCTGTGGTCAAACCAACGGCACAGCCGACTCCGGTCGCAGCGCAAGGCGGGAATGCAACTGGCGCAGTCCCAGTACCCACCGCAGCGCCGGCAGCCCCGCTAAGCGCACCCGCGCCCTCGTCTGCGCCGGCCACGCCAGCAGTCGCGGCGACCCAACCGTCAGAACAATCAACGGCGCCTGCAGCGCCTACGCCGGCTCAATCCAGTCAATTAGCAAAGACGGCTCCAACGCCGGCCCCACCGGTGCAGACCGGTCCAACGGCAGCCCTGCAGACCCAGAGCGTGCGGGCGAAAAGCGCCCCGACCCAAGGTGCCCCACATTCGAAC